>NZ_CAUPMI010000005.1:0-115463 GCF_963512375.1 uncultured Anaerococcus sp. | reverse complement strand
CGCCGCCAGCGTTAATCCTGAGCCAGGATCAAACTCTCATAAAAAATTTGTATGAAAGTCTTTGATCAAGACTCTTTTCATTTACACTTGACTTAATCAAATGCGTGATTTATATTCTTGTATATCAAGAATCATTTACTGTAAAGAAATTTAACTAGGTTATAGTTGTTATTCTCCAAAGTAATTATTTTTTTCTATATATAATAGAAGTTTAATAATCAACCTTGATTATCTTATTATTATATTTTATTCCGGTTCAGTGTCGCTAACTTGTTGCGACTCTTATATAATACCACGAAGTTTTTATCTTGTCAAATATTTTTTGAAGTTTTTTTAAAATATTTAAGTTTTTCCGATAAATACCTTCAGCAGCATTAATATTAGTATACGATATATTTCTTTGCTTGTCAAATATTTTTTTAAATATTTTTTTGACTTATAAGCACTTCCATATCTCGTGCCTATATAATGTACTAGCTTTTTTTATTTATGTCAAATGATTTTTGACATTTTTTTATATTTTCTTATTATTTTTTTATACCTTCTATATATATGTATTATTTGTCATTTAGAATCTTCTAATATTTGTAACACTTTCAATATTCATTCGTTATTATATTAGAAGGCTCTATTAAGGAGGTAGAATATTTGGTAGATTTAAGGAGATATAGATGGATTTTGCCAAGATTTATGAAGATTACAACAAGGATGTATATAGGTTTACCTTGAGCCTTTGCTCTGATAGTGACTTGGCAATTGATATTTGCCACGAGACCTTTGCCAAGGCCCTTGATAAGATTGATAAGTTTGACGGGTCTGTTGATATTAGGGCCTGGCTTTTTACCATTGCCAGAAATTGCCTATATGATTATTATAGGAAACATAAAAGGATGAGTGATGGTTTTGATCTAAGCAGGGTCGCTGATGATAAAATTTCTTTTGTCGAAAACCTTGCTGATAAGGACCTAGCTCTTAGGGTCCATATCTTTCTTCATTCTATGAAAGAGCCCTACAAGGAGGTTTTTAATCTCAGGGTCTTTGGAGAACTAGATTATAAGAGCATTGGCAAGATTTTTGGCAAGACAAACACCCGGGCTAGGGTTACTTTTTACAGGGCTAAGAATATGATTATAGATTATTTGGAGAAAAATAATGAAATATGATTGTGATATAGTTAAAGACTTGATGCCTCTTTATATAGATGATTTATTAAGCGATAATTCTAAAAAATTCGTAGAAGACCACATAAATAATTGTGAGTCTTGCAAAAAATATTACGAAAAATTATCTGGTGAAGTTAAAATCCCTTCTAGTAAAGACCTTAGAAAATCTGATCTTAAACCTATTGAATATCTTAAGGCAAATCTTTCTAAAAAAATTATAACAAGGGTCTTGGGGACTATCCTTATAATAGGGCTTTCTGTGAGTGGATTTATTTTTGTAAACCATTATGACCTGCCAGTTGACCCAGCTAAGATGGAGTTTTATGAAAAAGACGATTATCTAATGATGAAATACCAAGGCAAGGGTGGAATCTTATTTTCTGCCAACGGCTCTTGGGAAAACCAAAAAATCTGGACAATAAAATTCTGGCAAACCCCTTGGACTAGGTATATAAGACCTTTGTATAGGAATGAACAATATGACAATGATCTTGTTGAACTTGAAAAAGTTGATAAGGTCTACGATGAGAATGGCAATGTTTTATGGGAGAAGAAGGACAAATAAATATTTACATGCAAAAACACCCTCTTTACTTGAGTAAGAAGGGTGTTTTTCGTTTATTATTATAATATTGCTTCTCTTAAGTCCTTCATAGCCTTTCTTGCTACATCCATGGCAGATTCCATGGCTTCTTTGTTTGTCATGTCGACTCCTGCTTTTTTGAGGACTTCTAGTGGATATTCGCTTTCGCCTGCTTTTAGGTAGTTTAGGTAAGCTTTTCTATCTTCGTCTGTTCCGTGTAGGATTTTTTGGCTTAGGGCTACTGCGCTCATGAAGCCTGTTGCGTATTGGAATACATAGTAGAACATGTAGAAGTGTGGGATTCTTGCCCATTCTGCTGCTATATAGTCATCTACTTCTATGTCTTTGCCGAATAATTCTTCGTTTAGGTCTTTGTAGATTGCGTGTAGTCTTTCTGCTGGGATTGGTTCTCCTGCTTCCACTAATTTATTTACCTTGTGTTCAAATTCTGCAAACATTGTTTGTCTAAATACTGTTGATTTGAATTGGTTTACAAAATAGTTTAGGAGATATTTTGTTTCTTCTTCGCTTTGACTATGTTTTAGCATGTAATCTAATAATAGAAGCTCGTTGGTTGTTGATGCTATTTCTGCTAAAAAGATTGAATATGAACCATATTGGTATGGTTGGGTTGATCTTGTGTAGTAGGAATGCATAGAGTGGCCTAGCTCGTGAACTACTGTAAATACGTCATTTATGGTGTTGGTGTGATTTAGTAAGATGAATGGTTGGGTATCATAAGATCCTGATGAATAGGCACCAGATCTCTTGCCTTCGTTTGGCATAACGTCAAACCATCTTGATTCAAAACCTTCTCTTGCAACTTTTACATATTCTTCACCAAGTGGTGCTATAGCTGCTAGGACTATTTCTTTTGCTTCGTCAAATTCGATTTTTCTGTCATAGTCTTCTACTAGTGGCACATAGATATCGTGGAAGCCTAGGTCATCTACGCCTAAGTATTCTTTTCTAAGTGTGGTGTAGTCTCTGTGGATGTCACTATTTTCATGAACTACTTCTAGGAGATTGTCATAAATTTCTTCTGGAAGGTTGTTTTTGAAAAGTGACATTTCTCTTGCTGATGAGAATTTTCTTAATTTCGCTTCTACGTTATGAGCTGTAAATTCACCATCTAGAGTTGATGCTAGGGTGTTTGAGTATTGTCTGTAGGTCTTGTAATATTTCTCATAAACCTGGCGTCTGAAGTCCCTATCTGGGTCTTCTTGGAGGGTTACGAAGTTAGCATCAGATAATCTTATCTCTTCGCCATCCTTTTCTACACTTGGGAAGGATAGGTCGGCGTTATTAAAGATCATGTAGGTGTTTTGTGGGTTATTCTTTAGCTTGCCAAAGGCTGCTAAGATTGTTTCTCCATTTTCATCTAGGACATGGTCTTTGTTTCTGAAAATATCGTCAAAATAGTGTTTTAGGTATGAAATTTCACTATCTTCTAGGTATTTATCTATAACTTTTTTATCTGTTGATAAGAGCTCTGGTTGTACAAATGAAAGGGCACTTGATGCTCCTACCCATGTATTTTGAGCTACTTGGCTCATTTCTTGGTACTTGGTTACCCTGGTATCTTCATCTGATTTTAGGGATGAAAATACATAGGCCTTTTCCATCTTTCTAGAAAATTCTTCATCTAATTTGAGGTAGGCCTTGAAATTTTCAAGGCTTGATGTGATTTTTCCCTTATAAGATGTAAGTTTGTCTACAAGAGCCTTTATCTCTTCTATGTCTTTATAAAAATCTTCATCATTCTCATAAATGGATGAAGTGTCCCATTTTAATCTTTCTTCTATTTCGTTTCTTTGCATTAAATATCCTCCTATTTTATATTTAATATTGTACCTTTTTCATTTTCATATTTTATAGTTAATATCTTATTTTTAGGGTCGCTAGGCATATTTCCTACAGAAATCTCATCGCCGTCTAGGCTCGCCTTTATTTTTTTGTATTTTATGTTATAAGCTGTTAGGATTTCTCCTAGGTGGTCATCTTCTGCACCTAGCCTATCTCCTATGAGACCTTCTAGGTCATGGGCTTGGCCTTGCTTAGTTTCTAGTAGATTGCCTAGCCTATAGACCTTGGTTGTAGGATCTTGTAAGGAATTTTCAAATTTAAAGGAATCTATTAGCGACATATATTTATTGTATAGAAAATATGCCGAAGATGTAGAATCCTCATTTATTACGACCTGACTAGCTAGTAGGACAGGTCCTGAGTCAGATTCTATTACATCAAATGACACCTTAGAAAATAAACCACCTGGGCTTATGACTGGTCCATATTCCTTTTCTACCAATTGGTCGTTCTTCTCAAAAGATAAAACAGCAGAAAAAGAGTCTGGTGAATATGATGACTCAAGAACAGATATACCTAGATAATTATCCCCTAGACCAAAATCCTTTAAAAATCCGATAGCATCTTCTATAGCTACTGCAGATCCCATCTTGCCCTTGCCATAAGTTTCTTCAAAATCAAGGCTAGATGAACCTGAATTTGTAGATGGCAGGTATTTTATCTCTGGAAATTCAATCTCTTCGGATTTTTTAGGAGTGTTTTTGGCTTCAAATTCTGCCTTTGATTCAAAACCGCAAGAGGTCAATGTCAAAAGGATACCCAAAATCAATATTTTTTTCATGTCAGACTCCTAAAAGCGACTTATTGCCTATCCTTATAAGGATAAAGGCCAAAGCTAATGTAGCTAGACCTGCCACAACTTGTCTAGGAATAGATAGGTCTCTTCCAACAACTGGCAAGGCATTGGCAAGGATAAATCCTCCCACAAAACCGCCCAAGTGGCCAAGAACGCCCACTCCAGGCATAAGGAAGGAATAGATCACGTTAATTACAACTATTGACACAAAGCTTGCCCCAAAACTATGGAGGATGGCATCATCCCTATAGACAAGCATCATGCCGATAGCTATACCCAAAAGCCCATAAAGACTAGTAGATGCCCCAGCAGATACCGTATAGACATCGCCAAAAGCGTAAGAAACAAGGTTACCAAAAATCCCGCAGACTAGGTAGATTATAAGAAATCCAACAGATCCATATAGCCTTTCAAATATAGGACCGATATTGTAAAGGAAATACATATTAAACATAATATGAAAAAATCCTATGTGGATAAAAGAAGCCGTAAAAAGCCTCCACCAATCCCCTTGACCTACGAGAATCTTGGAATTTGCACCAAATTTTATCAAATTTTCAATACTTTCACTACCACCGCTAAGGCTCATAAGCACAAAGACAATCACATTAATAATCATCAAAGCCGATGTGACCTTAGCTTGGCTAAGTCTTTCTAAATTAATATTCATAAGATGATTATACCTCTTATCCTCTCAATTAAAGCAAGGTCGCAACCCTTTTGGCAAGAGAGCCTATTTCCTTATACATATCCTGCCTATCAAAAGTATCCCCAAGCTTGTAAGAAATAATCTTATCAAAATCTCCCTTATCCTCAACCTTCTTATTAGAGGCATCTTCAAGAAAGATAATCTCAAGGTCCTTGTTATATCTTTTAGCAAGTTTAGCCACATTTTGAGATGAATAGGCCCCAAATTGCTCTACATTTTCACCTAAAATAAGGACATCCTTATCCCTTATTAGCTTTTCAAAATCAAGGGTCTTCATCATAAAGTCCATAGACTTAGTAATCTTGGTCTTAAAGAAGAGATAAAGGGCCCAAGCCACTCCACCACCAGAACCAAGGCCTGGCATATCTACAGAGCCTGTACCAAGTTCATCTTCGATAATCTTCTTAAAATTCTTAGACCCCTTAAAAAGCCTAGCCGTATCAAGGTCGCTAGCGCCCTTTCTGTAGACCCTATCCTCAAGGAAAGAATTTTCACCAAAAAGAGTCTTAAAGGTGGATGTAGCTATGACAATCTTAACATCTCTAAGCCTCCTATCAAGGCCAGAAATATCAGCCCTAGCCACCCTTTCCATATTTTCGGCAATAGGATTAAGTTCTCTATCATCAGGATCATAAAACCTAGCCCCCAAGGCATAGAGCATACCCATACCCAAATCGTTAGTAGCAGTATCTCCGATACCTATATAAAAGGACTTGGCCCCATTATTAAGGCCATCAAGAATCATCTCCCCAAAACCAAGAGAAGAAGACTCCATAACCCTGAGCTCTTCCTTATACAGAAGCCTAATTCCAGAAGACTCAGCCATCTCCATAACAGCCAAATCATCCTTAAGTATGTATCTGGCTGTGATCACATCATTTAGGGGATTATGTACATTGACATATTTATATTTCCCCTTAATCACAGCCTGCATAGCTTCAACAGTTCCATCACCCCCATCCAAAAAGGGCATGACAGTCACATCTTCATTCATATTGTTTTTAAAAACATTTCCGATTTCAACGGAATTTTCAAAAGTTTTTATAGAATCAATTCCAATTAATATTTTCATCTTATCTCCCATCCTTATAATATATACCCTAGAAAATTAAAATTTATTAAAGAAAAAGGACTTATTCAAAAATAAAGGCAAAAAACTTTACAAATTAGCTATTTGCTGCTATACTAATTAAGAAGGTTAAGAAACTTTCGCTGTTTAACTCATGAAATCTACATAATGATTTCAACCATCAGGGCCATTAGTATTTAGCTAATGGCTCTATTTATATGCAACAGACGAAAGGGCTAGCTGAGGAAAGTAATGTTTTTATCTACGATGCTCCTATTCGTCGCATCTCCGATAAAAAATTACATAAGGTTCTACATCTATTTTTCAAAATTGAAAAATAGTGTAGATCAGCTAGATATCGCCTGCGATATCTAGCTTACCATTAGCTGTTTAACTCATGAAATCTACATATGATTTCAACCATCAGGGCCATTAGTATTTAGCTAATGGCTCTATTTAATGGTAGCAAAAATATTGTAAGCAATATTTTTGCGGTTCTCAACATTTAGCAAATGACGGAGTCCTGAAGCCTAAATGTATGAAGAACCTTATGCAGCGAATAAAAATTGATGCGACGAATAGGAGCATTGATTTTTGTGAGTCGCATGGATAGACAAATAGTATGTTGTCGCATGGGTAGATGAAAAGTATGTTTCCAAAGATGTTAGAACATAAGTTATGTAGGTTTGAGATAATTTTAATAAGCACCTGTAGCCGATGTATATACGAAGCCCAATAAATAAAGAACCATGGTCCTCATAAAGCCGGATGGGCTTGATTTTCACTGCCTTCGAAAGGGGAGTACCGTGAGACTGGCTTGTTCTCTGCCATATCAAAGAAGCTTTACGACCGTGATATCCCATCTTTATTTTTATGAGTCGCATGGATTGTAAATAGCTTATTTCGTATCTTTTATATAGCAGCCTTTAATATCTATAATAATCTAAATAGCCACCTATAACCGATGTACCCACAAAACCTTACATATATAAAGAACCAAGAGTTTTCTCACTACGTTCGAAAAGGAAGGGTCGTAGTGCTGAATAAATTTTTATCCTTAAATATTCTTATTTTCTTATCTTGCATATTTCCCTTTTTCCTACCTGTCATATCGAGGAAGCCTTATAACTGATATATCTCATACTCCTTTAAAATTAGTTAATTTTTGCTATATTCTCTTTATTTGGTAAAGTTAAATAGTAAGTTATTAATTTCAGGAGGAGAATTTGTTAAAAAATAAGAAAACAGCTATTATATTTTCTATCTTTGCCATGTTCCTTTGGGGATCGGCTATTCCTACTATTAAGACTACCTATATAGAGCTTGCTGTGGCTAGTACTGATACAGGTCTTAAGATTCTTATAGCGGGAATTAGGTTTTTTATGGCAGGGATTATTACCCTTATATATTTTAAGATTTTTAATAAAGATGTAGTAGACAAGAGTCAGATTAACTGGAAATTCATTATAATTTTGGGTCTTATCCAGACCTTTATCCAGTATATGTGCTACTATATAGGTCTATCAAATACTGCGGGTGTTAAGTCATCTATTATCCAGTCAGCAAATTCCTTTATAGTGGTTATCATCTCATTTTTCCTACTTCCAGGTGATAAGATTGACAAGAGAATTATCATTGCCCTTATCATGGGTACTGCCGGTATTATTGTCACAAATATGGGCAAGGAAGCAGGAGATAGCCCACTTAAGCTGACTGGTGAGGGTTTGATTCTTTTATCAACTACAATCAACGCCCTATGTACAGTCCTTGTTAGAAAATATGGCCAGGGCCAAAACGCCTATATCATGACAGGGGTCCAATTTTTGATAGGGTCGACTATCCTTATAATAACGGGATCTATACTTAAGGAAGGAAGTCTGGTATTTACAGCCAAGGCTGCCATCTTACTTTTATATGCTGCCTTTATTTCAGCCACCGCCTTTAGCATCTGGACAATTGTCCTTATGAACCACTCGGCAGGAGAATTTGGAATTTACAAGCTCTTTGTCCCACTTTTTGGATCTGTCCTATCAGTTATAATACTAGGAGAGACTTTTACTACAAATCTTGCTATCGGTATGATTTTAGTTTTATCAGGGTCTTTGATTTTAAATACTAAAAAGAAAAGAGCATAAATTTAGCTTTCGCTTATGGCGAAGGCTTTTTTTATGCAAATTTTTATAAAAACTATTTCCCTTGACTTTTTAAATTAGAATGATTATAATTATTATTATAGAATATAAATAAAAAGGAGAAAATTATGGCTTTAATCGGAAAAACATTACCACAATTTGAACTTGACGCATACAATCCAGCTAAGGAAGAATTTATAAAGGTGACAGATGAGGACCTAAAGGGTTCTTGGACTGTTCTTATCTTCTACCCAGCTGACTTTACTTTTGTATGCCCTACAGAGCTTGAAGATATGCAAGAATCATACGCAGAGCTTAAAGAACTTGGTGCTGAAGTTTACTCAGTATCTGTTGATACACACTTTGTTCACAAGGCTTGGCATGATAATTCTGAAGCTATAGGCAAGATTGAATACACAATGATTGGCGATTCTAATAAGGATTTAACAAGAGCTTTAGACCTACTTGATGAATCAGGCAAGGCTCACAGAGCTACTCTTGTTCTCGACCCAGAAAATGTCATCCAAACTGTTGAAATCAACGCTGATGGCATCGGTAGAAAGGCTAATGTAAATATAAACAAGGTTAAGGCTGGAAAATATATAGCAGCTCACCCAGGCGAGGCTTGCCCAGCTAAATGGGAATCAGAAGAAAGCGCAACCCTTACACCAGGACTTGACCTAGTAGGTAAAATCTAATAATGTTAGATAATAATCTAAAAACCCAGCTAGCCCAATACCTTGACCTCCTCAAAGGGGAGGTCACTATTGGGCTTTCTGTTGATAATAGCGAAAATTCCAAAAAAGTTAAGGAATTTATAGACGATGTAGCAAGTCTTTCGTCAAAGATTAAGGTTGAGGAAAAAGACCTTACTTACAAGCCATCCTTTGACCTTAAGGGCGAATTTGACCACGGGCATATAGCCTTTGCAGGCCTTCCTCTAGGCCACGAATTTGCTTCCTTTGCCCTTGCCCTTTTACAAGTTGGAGGAATAGAGCCAAAGGTTGATGAAAGTATAAAGGCTAGGATAAAAGCCCTTGACGGCTGTGATTTTGAGACAATCGTATCTCTTTCTTGCCACAATTGTCCAGATGTTGTCCAAGGCCTAAATATCATGGCCATCCTAAATCCTTCTGTAAATCACACAATGATTGAAGGATCAATGTTCCAAGACCTAGCAGAAGGTCGTGATGTCCTTGCAGTTCCTGCCATCTTTAAGGATGGGGACTTCTTTGAGGGCGGCAAGCAATCAATCGAGACAATCCTTGATAAGCTAGGCTCAAAGATAGATGCCAACCACTTTGCTGATAAGGGACTTTTTGATGTCCTAATAGTAGGTGGAGGTCCAGCAGCAGCAACAGCGGCTATTTATGCAGCTAGAAAGGGAATCAAGACAGGAATAATTGCCAGCGAATTTGGTGGCCAAGTCAATGAGACTCTTTCTATAGAAAATATACCAGGCTTTAAATATACAGAAGGCCCTGAATTTATGAATCAAATGAAAGAGCAAGTTAAGGCTTTAGATGTTGATATAATGACAGGTGCCCTTGCAGAAAATATTGAAAAGAAAGATTCTAATATTGAAATCAACCTAGACAATGGGGCTAAGCTTGAATCAAAAACTGCAATAATTGCCACAGGAGCTAGGTGGAGACTCATCGGCATCCCTGGAGAGACTGAATTTAGAAACAAGGGTGTAGCCTATTGTACCCACTGCGACGGCCCACTCTTTAAGGGCAAGAATGTAGCAGTAATTGGCGGAGGTAACTCAGGAATTGAGGCTGCAATCGACCTAGCAGGCATGGTTAGCCATGTAACAGTCCTTGAATTCCTTCCAGAGCTAAAGGCTGATGAGGTCCTACAAAAGAAGGTCAAATCCCTTTCAAATGTAGAAATCATAACCAATGCCCAAACCACAGGCCTCTACGGTTCTAACAGGCTAGAAAACCTAGAATATACAGATAGGATTTCTGGAGAAGACCACAAGCTTGATATAGCTGGCTGCTTTATCCAAGTAGGTCTTGTACCAAATACAGAATGGCTTGAAAAATCTGAAGTAAGCCTAAGCCAAAGAGGAGAAATCATCACATCCGCAGATGGGTCTACAAATGTAGAAGGCATCTTTGCAGCAGGAGATGTGACAGAAGAGCTCTTCAAGCAAATAGTAATAGCAGCAGGATCTGGCGCAACAGCAGCCCTTGGTGCATTCAACTACCTAATGAGAAAATAAATTTAGAGATAGAAAAGACAGGTTCAGGTCAAAAATGAATCCTGTCTTTTTTATTACTACTTTGTTATGAGGACTAGCTGGGTTTTGCTAATTTTCATCACCACTGATAAATAAAATTCGCTTTCCACGAATAGTATAGAATATATTGATTTTTCAAGGAAATTGTGAGTTTTTGATAATTGTAAAGAAAGAATAACAAAAATAGAAAAGAAGTACAATTTATCCTTTATAATTTTAAACTTATCTTTTTTCATATACTTACCCCTGAATTAATTGTATTATTTGCCTTATTAAATTTATGTTAGTATATAAATTATAAATAAAGCAATCCCACTACTTTGTTTTGCATAGTAGTGGGGTTGCTTTATTTATCGAAATTTTATCAAAAAATAATTTCAACAAAAATCTATCAGTAATTCAAATATATAATCTAGTAAGCATAGAAAAATAATAAACTTTTCTAAATATCAAATCTAGCTTTATCTTTTTCATAATTTCACTTCCTCTTAAATAAATTATTATCTTAGCTTTCCTATAAATTTATTCAGCGATATGCTAATAATTATTTAATGCTTAATGATCAACAAGAAATTTTTTTATCTTATGTTTTATGAAAAATTATATAAACTATTTCTCTTTTTACTATATTTTTCTAAACTTAAGAAAATTTAGCTTCTAACATTATTTTCAATCTAACCTAGAATATAGCGCTTATTTACGAGCTTTTGAAGGTATTGTTAGAAAAAATATTTTTTGTTAAAATATTAATTTCGATTGATAATGCAAATCACTCTTGACTTTTTGGATGATAAGTGTTATTATTATCAATGTCAGTTAGTCGATTAACAATTAATAAAAATTTATGAGGTGAAACTATGAAAAACAAAAATAAATATACTATTGCAGCCCTACTTTCATTAGGACTTGTTCTTTCTGCTTGCCAAAAAGATGCAGCTGATACAAAAACCAAAGAAGATACTAAGGCTGAAACAAAGGTTGAAGAAACAGCTAAAGAAGAAAAACCAGCTGAAGAAGCTAAAGAAGCTGAAAAGCCTGCTGAAGAAGTAAGCATGGCTGATTGGGAAGGCCAATGGAACGGCATGGGCGGATATCTAGAAAAACCTGAAATCCAAGAAGCTTACAAGACTTTAGCAGAAAAAGAAAATACTGATGAAGCTAGCGCTAAGGAAGCTTATCTTAAGAAGAGAAAATGTGACTTTGGCGGTCTTGAAATCTCTGGCGACCATGTTAAATTCCTAAAAGAATTCCCTGAAGCTAAGGGCGAGGTAATAGGTGAAGCAGATTACAAATACAAAGAAAAAGTAGAAGTTGAGCACGGTGGACACAAACTTGAATGGGATATATTTGAAGCTACAAACGAAGATGCTCCTTACAAGGTTCTTATGATGATGCCTATCCATGGTGAAGAAACTCTAACCCACTTCCATATGAGATATGGTGATGATAAGGATAGCCTACTTAAGGAAGAAGGCTGGTACCCAACATTTGTAAAACCTACTTCTACAGATCAACAAATAATAGATGAAATTACTGAATAGGATACTATCCCTCGATCTTAGTAGAATTAAGAAGAATTTTTCAATAGTATTTTCGCTCCTTGTCTTAATACTTGTCAGCGGATGTTCTAAGGATGTTAAAAAAACAAGTGATTCCCCTTTAGTTTACACTTCCTTTTATCCGGTAAATGACCTTACGAAGATGATTGGTGGAGATACTATCAATGTTAAAAGCTTTATGCCTTTGGATAAGGATCCCCATATTTGGGAACCTAGTCCAAAGGATATGAAAAAACTAGCCTCATGTGATTTATTAGTTGTAAATGGGGCAAATATGGAGCCTTGGCTTGATACTGTTAGGGAAAATCTTCCAAATCTTGATATCCTTAAGCTTTCAGATTCTGTGGACCTTATTACCTATAAGGGTGCTGCAGCAATCGGTGATTTTCAATACTTATCAAGAATTGAAGTAGAAGCTGGCAAAAATAAAATCGACTTCGGTCATACTCATGAAGATGTGATGAGAGTTGCTTTTATTAAAGATGAGGGCCTTAATCAAAAAGACTTAGTCAAGAAGGCTAAGGAAATTATGAGCCAAAAAGGTGAACTTGTCCCACAAAAATCTACCAATGATGTAGAGGAAGGCAAGGTTTATGGAATTGAAATGGGTCATGAATCTGGCGAAGTATTTTTCAACTTCCCTGAAGGAGGCAAGTGGATTTTCATTTCAGATAGGATTAGTGAAGATTTGCTGCCATATAATCTCATGGATGGCAAGGGCAGAATCCTAAAAGATGAAGGCAAGGAAGAATCCCTTATGGAAGGATCCTCATCAGGTTTTGATAAGATTACCTATGATCCCCATTCTTGGCTATCTATTGTAAATGCCAAGAGATACCTAAATGCAATCCAGGAAAAGCTAGTAGAAAAATATCCAGAAAATGAAAGACTTTACAGAAAAAACAAATTAAAATACGTAGATCAGTTGACAGATATAGATGCAGAATATAAAGAGAAGTTCTCTAAGCTTGATAAGGCAAGGAAAAATTTCCTAACCCTCCACTATGCTTACGCCTATATAGCTAGAGACTTTGACTTAACCCAGTACCCTCTCCAAGGTCTAACTAGTATTGAAAGCCCAAGTCTTAAGACAATAAAAAAGGCAATTGATTTTTCTGATTATCACCACATCTCAACAGTCTTTTATGAATATGGACAAAATCCTAAACAGGCAAAAGCCCTTGCAGAAGAAATTGGCGGTAAGGTTTCTCCCCTTGCCTCTATGGAATATTTAAGCAAGGAACAAAAGGAAAAGGATCAAAATTACATTGATTTGATGCGTATGAACCTAGAAAATCTCTACAATTCTATGGTCGAGGAGGAAAAATGAAAGCGATAGAAATAAAAAATCTTACCTTTGGCTATAATAAAATCCCCGTCATAAAATCTTGTGATTTTAGTCTAGAAATGGGAGATTTAGCACTTATACTTGGTGGCAATGGTAGCGGTAAGTCAACTTTAATAAAATTGATGTTGGGAGAATTAAAGAAAGATACAGGAAGTATTCAAATTTTGGGGAAAAATATCGAAGATTATAAGTCATACAAAGATATAGGTTATGTTCCCCAAATAAATATAGTCAACAAAATATCCTTTCCTATAACTTGTTTAGAGCTTGTATCTTTAAACCTCTATGAGGATTTTGGCTTTATTAAAATCCCCAAAAAATCCCATTACCAAAAGGCTAAAGATATCCTTATTAAGATGGGTATGGAAGATTATATAAACACACCAGTTAATGAATTGTCTGGCGGCCTTGCTCAAAGAGCTATGATTGCCAAGGCAATGATTAATAATCCCCAAATCCTAATTCTAGACGAACCTACAGCCGGGGTTGATAAGGAAAGTAAGGAGAATTTCTTTGAAACTATAGACATACTTTCAGAAAAATTCTCAATTACTATAGTTATGGTTACTCATGAATTAAAGGAAATGGAAAGTCTTAAGTTGAATATGAAAAAATACGAAATGTCAGAAGGGAGGCTAATAGAATGTTAGAATTTGCATTTATGAGAAAAGCTTTATTTTTAGGCTTCCTCCTTTCAATTATGATTCCTATTATAGGAATTGTCATGGTCAATAGGAAGACTTCTATGATAGGCGATGCCCTATCGCATACCGCTCTTGCTGGAGTTGGTATGGGTTTAATTCTTGGTTTTGACCCACTCCTAGGATCTGCTATTATTTGTGTGTTGGCAGCCTTCCTAATTGAATTAATTAGAAAGAAATTCCCACAATATGGAGATATGGCAACAGCTGTAATAATGTCAACAGGCCTTGGTATAGCGGCAATTCTTTCAGATTTTGCACCAGGCGGAAATTCCTTTGAATCCTATCTTTTTGGTTCGATTTCATCGGTTACAAGCGCTGATATTATAAATACTTCCTTAGTATTTATCTTTGTTATAATTCTTTCTGTTAGCAGATATTCAGCCCTTTTGGCTATAGCTATAGATCCAAATACCGCAAGACTTTCTGGAGTTAAAGTTCAAGCCCTTGATGCTGTCTTTACCCTACTTGCAGCTATAACAATAGCCCTTTCTGTTAAGATAATCGGAGCTTTGATGGTTACAAGCCTGATAGTGCTCCCTGTGGCTACAGCCCTTATAGTTGCTAAATCCTACAAGCAGACATTTTTCATAACTACTATACTGGGTGTAATTTACATGATGGTGGGAATAATCATGTCTTACAATTTTGATATCAAACCAGGTGGCGCTATAGTAGTAAATGCAATTTTGGGAATGGCGATATTTGCTCTATATAAAAAAATTTCAAAAAAATAGGTAAATAACTTGAACCCTCCTTTTATTTCAAGACTTAACTTATTTTTATAAGATAAATTGTTTACCCCTTTATATAAAAACTGGCTAGGCTCTAATCAAAATGATTAAGGGCTTAGCCAGTTTTTCTAATTATTTTCTCCGAGGATTTCCTTATAAGACCTTATAAGTTCATCTTCTCTTATATCTTTGGCCCTCACATCTAGGGCAATTTGTCCCTTATTTAGCATGATTATCCTGTCGGAATATCTTACTACATCTCTTAGGTTGTGGGAGATTAAGAGGGTGGTGATTTTTTCTGTGTCGATTAGGCTCCTAGTCTTATCCATGACATTTCTACTTGTCTTTGGGTCAAGGGCTGCTGTGTGCTCGTCCAAAAGAAGGAGTTTAGGCCTGATATTTGTGGCCATAAGGAGGGCTAGGGATTGCCTTTGGCCGCCTGATAAGAGTCCAGTCTTGGTGTGAAGCTTATATTCAAGTCCTAGATTTAAACTATTAAGTCTTTCGATAATTTCTTTTTCATTAGCGTTTTTCCTTAGGGATTTGAGGGTGAATTTGCCTGACTTTTTGAGGGATAGGGCCATATTTTCGTAAATATCTAGGTTTGTTGCCACCCCATCTTTGGGATCTTGGCTTACCTTGCCGATGTAGGCTGCTCTTTTTTCCTCACTAAGGCCTGTTACATCTTCCCCATCTATTAAAATTGACCCCCCATCGACAGGTAGAGCTCCAGAGATTATCCTCATGAGGGTTGACTTGCCACAGCCATTTGGACCTATGATTGTTGTGGCAATGCCTTCTTCTACCTTGAGGGAGAAGTCTTTGAATATGGTATTTTCTTCTTCTGTTCCTGGGTTAAAGGTCTTTGAAATATTTCTAATTTCCAACATTTTTTACCAACTTTCTATGCTTAGCTCCTGCTAGGTAGTTATTGTAGGCTATGAAGGCTATTACAATTAAGGCTGTGATTAGCTTTAGGTCGTTTGGATTTAAGCCCAAATAAATTGCAATACCAGATATTATCCTATAAATTATAGCACCTATGATTGCCTTGCTAGTGTCCCTAAGCTTTGATGAATTTTTGCCAAGGGTATCGCCAATTATAATTGAAGCGATTCCTGTTACAATCATGGCTGTCCCCATGCCTATATCTGCAAAACCTTGGTAATTTGCCATAAGTCCTCCGGAAAGTCCTATGAGAGCGTTGGATAAGATTAGGCCGAGGGCCACGTAAGTATCTGGGTCCTTTCCTAGGGATTTGACAAGCTTTCTATTATTGCCTGTGACCTTTAAGAGATATCCTTGCTCGCTTCTTAGGAAATAGTCTAGGCCAAGCTTTATGATAATTACAAGGCCAAGAAGGACTGTCCATTTAGGAAGTGATCCAAAAATCGATGGGTATTGGGCAATTGGAATGTTGCTTGCCCCGCCTATCCTCAAATTTAGGGAATAGAGGATGGTTAAGGTAAGGATACCTGTTAGGAGGGGTTGGACCTTGACTTTTTTGTATAAGATATAGGTCAAAAATCCTGCCAAGCCCCCGCCTATGCTTGATAAGACTAAGCCGAGGTGGGGATTTAGGCCTTTTGCAATTATTACCGCTGTGAGGAAAGCTCCCATTGGATAAGACCCTTCAAGGGATAGGTCGTAATATTCTAATATTTTATATGATAGCATATAGCCCATGGCCAAGATTCCAAAGATTAATCCAATCTCTGTTGATGTGGCCAAGGACCCTAATAGTCCAGTCATTTTTTCTCTCTTTCTTATTTTTCGATATATTCTGCATCCTTTAGGACTTCATTATTTAAGTCAAGTCCAAGGATTTCTGCTGTCTTTTTATTTACTAAGGTTTTTAGACTTTCAGCATCTTGGTAAGGGATGTCTTTTATAGCTTTTCCATCCTTTAGGATAGATACAGCCATCTCTCCGACCTTCTTGCCACAGTCCTTGTAGTTAACTCCTTCTGAAATTAGGGCTCCATTTTCTACCGACCCTTCATCGCAGGCTATGGATGGGATTTTATCCTTGTTTAAATTTTCAGATAGGACTGGCATAGCATTTACAACTACATTATCTGTAACTGTAAACATGGCATCTATCTTAGACTTTAGGGATGATATTGCTTGTGGGATGTCGTTTATAGTTGAAACCCCTTGTTTTTCAAGCTTTAGGCCTCTTTCATCTAGAGCCTTCTCTAAGGCTTCTATTTGAACTACAGAGTTTTGCTCGTTGGTGTTATAGATTGTGCCAAAGGTCTTTGTTTCTGGATATAATTTTAAGAAATCATCTATGAGCTTACCTGGCTCTACATAATCGCTTACCCCTGTGATATTTGCCCCAACCTTGGTATTTTCATCTACAAGACCAGCCCCAATAGGGTCTGTTACAGCTGAAAATAGGATTGGTAGGTCAGTTATAGCATTAGCTACTCCCTGAGCTGCTGGTGTACCTATGGTGTAGATTAGGTCTGCCTTTTTATTTTTTAAATCAGATGCAAATTGAGGAATGAGGGCCAAATCACCATTTGCCCTATGATCTACTAATTCATAGTCAAGACCTGCCTCATCAAGCTTTTCTATAAAGCCTTCTCTTGCAGCATCTAGGGATGGATGGTCAGCTATTTGGACTATGCCAATTGTAAGCTTTCCTCCGCTTTTTGCATCTGTTTTTGCTTCTTCATTTGACTTTGCCCCACAAGAAGCAAGTAAGATTGCTCCAAGGGCTAGGCTTGTGATTTTTTTAAGTAAGTTTTTCATTTTCTTCTCCCAAAATTTATTTGATAGATCTTAGCTTGACCAATAAAAAAAACCCGTCCATATAGGACGAGTGTAAATTCGTGGTACCACCTAAGTTTATAATCTAAAAGATTACCTTAACAGAAGTCTATCAACTTCTTGCTTCTGATAACGGTAGCTTCCGTAATAGCTTACTAATTTCGGCTATTCTGCATACAGAGGGAATAAGTAGATAATCCTTATAAGACTTTCACCAAGCGTCTCTTCTCTAAGATAATTCATATAAACTGTCTTTCTGTAATCACATTTATTTGTTAGTTAGATAATACATCAGGATATAATTTTTGTCAAATTTTTATTTAATTTTCTTAATAATTATTAGTAATAGCCTACAAAAAAGGGGCTATAGAAGCCCCAGTTTGTTATTTAATTATTTCTTCTACTATTGGAATTGGTTCTACTTCATGGTCAGTGAAAGCAAAAGTATTGTAGAAGTCTTCTATCCATTCTTCGCTAAGTTCTGTATCATGATATACTGTGCAAAGAAGGTCTCCTACCTTTACATAATCTCCCTTTTTGGCATTCATTTCTAGGCCTACTGCATAGTTGATTGGATCAGTTTTCTTAGCCCTACCTGCTCCAAGTTTCATAGCTTGGATACCAAGTCCCATTGAGTGGATACTTTCGATGTAGCCTTCTTCTTTGGCTAGCATTTTTGTTTGATATTTGGCTTGTGGAAGAAGATCTGTATTTCTAATTTGCTCTACATTTCCGCCTTGGTATTCTACCATTTTTTCTAGTTTTTCGTAGGCTTTGCCTGATGCTACTGCCTCTTCTAGCATTTTTCTTGCTTGGTCTTTGTTTTCTGCCTTTCCTGCTTGCATTAGCATTATTTCACCAGCACACATACAAAGTTCTGTAAAGTCTTTTGGTCCATGACCCTTTACAGTCTCAACAGCTTCTCTTACTTCAAGGGCATTACCTATTGTATTTCCAAGTGGTTGATTCATATCTGTTATCATAGCCATAGTATTTCTACCCAGGCTATTTCCTATAGAAATCATTGCTTTCGCAAGCTTCTTAGCATCTTCTATAGTGTGCATGAAGGCGCCCTCACCATATTTTACATCAAGAAGGATTGTATCAGAGCCTGATGCTAGCTTTTTGGACATGATTGATGAAGCTATTAGTGGGATTGAATCTACTGTAGCTGTAACATCTCTTAAGGCGTAAAGCTTCTTATCTGCTGGCACCAAATCTCCTGTTTGGCCAATTATAGCTAGGCCTATTTCATTTACTTGTTTTTTAAATTCTTCTTCTGTTAAGGAAATATTGAATCCATCTATAGACTCTAACTTATCAAGGGTTCCACCTGTGTGTCCTAATCCCCTACCACTCATCTTAGCAAGCTTAAGGCCACAAGCTGCAACCATTGCTCCAAGTGCCATTGAGGTCTTATCCCCTACCCCTCCTGTTGAGTGCTTATCTGATTTGATACCATCAATTTCTGATAGGTCAATTACATCTCCAGAATGCATCATTGCTTCTGCAAGCTTAGCTATTTCATGATCTGTCATACCATTTAGTCTAATCGCCATAAGAAGAGCTGCTATTTGGTAATCTTCAACACTTCCATCAGTTACCTTATCTATAAAAAATTGTATTTCTTGATCTGTTAGTTCTTCTTTATTTTTCTTTTTTTCAATTATGTCTATAAATCTCATTATTATCTCCTTAAAATATTAACCAAATTCCAACTATTAAAGCTGATAGTACACTGACACAAAAACCTGCAAGCATCGCTCTTAGGGCAAGTTTAGCAAGTATTGGTCTTTTTTCTGGACAAAGTACTGATATACCTGATATACAAATTCCTATTGAGCTTACATTTGCAAAACCAGCTAGGGATACAGCTAGCATCAAACCTGTTCTCTCGCTCATATCGGCAAGCATTGGTCCAAGCTTACCAAAGGCTACAAACTCATTTAAAATAAGTTTTGAACCCAAAAGCTCTCCTGCTGTTAGTACTTCTTTGCCTTCAAGGCCCATTAAATAACCCATAGGTGCAAATACATATGAAAGTATTGTTTCTAGGGAGATATTAAATATTCCCAAAATTCCATTTATTAAAGCAACTATAGAAATTATAGCTATAAGACTTGCTCCGATAGCCATTGCCATGTTCATTCCATCAAGGGCACCACTTGCTAGGGCATCTAGTACATTTTCGTTATTGCCCTTCCTATCCATCTTTATCTCTCCCAACTCTTGGATTTTATCTGTTTGTGGACAAACGATTTTAGATAGAAGGATTGAGCCAACAGGAACCATTGTAGATGCTATAAGGAGTGATTCCATAGGGATGCCTAGGGCAACATATCCTGCTATAATTGATACAGACATAGAGCCCATACCAGAAACAAGAACAAGCATCACTTCACTTTCTGTCATGAAGTTTAAATATTTAGCAACAAGGATTGGTGAGTCTGTTTGACCTAAAAACATATTAGCTACAGCTACAAAGGATTCAACTTCTGATGTCTTAAATAACTTACCAATTACCCATCCAATCTTAGAAACTACAAATCCCAAGATTCCTGTATAGAATAAAACAGCTACAAGAGAGGAAATAAATATAATATTTGTTAGGGTTTGGAAGGCGAAAATGTAGCCCGAACTAGCTGCAGGGTCTCCTAAAGATCCAAATACAAATTGAATACCCTGGCTACCATAAGATAAAACCTTTTCTACAACCTTACTTATGGCTGCAATAGCAGCCCTTCCTTGAGGCAATTTTACTAGCAGACCCGCTATAATAAACTGAGCAAGGAGGGCTGTCAAAATTCTCTTAGTATTAACAGCCTTTCTATTCATGGAAATAGCAAACATAAAGGCAATTACAAGTACTATTCCCAAGATATTTAATAATAATTTCATAAGATACTCCTATTTTTTAACTTCATCATAGAAGCTTTCACCAGGGATAGGACTTTCTATTTCAAAAATATCAGCAATAGTCTTGCCTATATCAGCAAAAGTCTTTCTGGTCTTAAGGTCAACTCCCGACTTAATCTTATCTCCAAAAATTAACATCGGAACATATTCTCTAGAGTGGTCTGTAGAAGGAGTTGATGGGTCACATCCATGATCTGCTGTGATTATAACAATATCATCTTCCCTAAGCTTTTCAATCATTTGTCCTAATTGCTTATCAAAATCAGAAAAAGCTTGAGCATAGCCATCTACATCATTTCTATGACCATAAATCATATCAAAGTCAACTAAATTTACAAAACATAAACCATTGAAATCCTTATCACAAAGATCAAGAGTGATATTCATACCATCTATATTATCTTTCATCTTATATGTTTCAGGAACTGATTTTCCAGCAAAAATATCATATATTTTTCCCACCCCTATTGAATCATAGCCATTTTTTACTAAATCATCCATGATAATAGGTCCTGTTGGATTTAGGGCGTAGTCGTGTCTATTCCTTGTTCTTTCAAAAGATCCAAGCTCACCTACAAAAGGTCTTGCTATAACCCTACCTACAGCCATATCTCCCTGGAGCATCTGTCTTGCAATTTCACAGCAACGATATAGTTCATCAAGACCAACAAGATCTTCGTGAGCTGCTACTTGGAAGACTGAATCAGCTGAAGTATAAACTATTAGGGCTCCTGTTTCCAAATGTTCCTTACCATAATCTTTAATAACTTCTGTTCCTGAATATGGTTTATTGCAAAGAATCTTTCTACCAACTCTTTTTGAATATTCTTCTAGGAAATCTTCTGGAAATCCATTAGGAAAGGTTGGAAATGGTTTTTCTGAAATGATACCTGCCATCTCCCAATGACCTGTTGTTGTATCCTTACCATTTGATGCTTCAGCTAGTCTTGCAAAAGATCCTTTAGGATTTTCCACACTTTCTTTACAGCTAACACCTTCTATATTGAAAAACCCAAGTTTTTCTAAGTTTGGTGCATAGCATTTATCACTCTTTACAATAGCAGCAAGGGTATCGCTACCCTCATCGCCATATTTTCCAGCATCAGGCATCTCTCCAATACCTAAAGAATCTAAAACTATTAAAAATACTCTCTTATCATTTTTCATTTCTTACTTCCTAATAATCTGATTTATTTTCTTCGCCCTTTAACATTTTTATAGCAGAGCTTGTTCCAATCCTATCGCAGCCTTCTTCTAGGAATCTTATTAGGTCTTCTTTTGTTCTAACTCCACCAGCTGCTTTAATTTTAACATTTTTACCTATGTGTTTTTTAAATAAAATTATATCTTCAAGCTTAGCTCCATCTGTTCCAAATCCTGTAGAGGTTTTTATATAATCAGCTCCAGCCTTGGTTACAGCATCGCACATAGCAACTTTTTCTTCCTCTGTAAGATAGCAGGTTTCTATTATTACCTTAAGAATCTTATCTCCTACTACTTCTTTTATAGCTCTAATCTCATCTTCAACCTTTTTGTAGTCTCCATTTTTAACATCAGAGATATTAACTACCATGTCTATCTCACTTGCACCCTTGGCAATAGATTCTTTTGCCTCAACAAGCTTAGATTCTGTTAGGTTATAACCTAAAGGAAAGCCGATTACTGTACAAATTGTTAGTTTATTACCATATTCTTTTTTTACTCTTTCTATATAGGTTTGTGGTATGCAGACTGATGCGGTTTGATACTCAACAGCTTCATCACAAAGTTTTTTAATATCTTCCCATTTTGCAAAAGCTTTTAGTAAAGTGTGATCTATATGGGCAAAAATTTCTTTATTTTCCATCATTTCCTCTTTCTTTTTTAAAATTGTTAAAGGTTTTCCTCTTGTCTAGACTTATATTTCCTTTTGATATTTTTATATTACATCATTTTTGTTATTTTGTCAACATAAAATGTTATAATTTTACCATTTTTTTCAAAAACGCTTACAGCTATTAATTTTTAGGGGATTTTATGGTACAATTAAGCTAAGGGTGGAATATTATGTCTAAAAAAGATGAAAGATTAAATAAAATTATTAACATTATAAAAAATAAAAATGGCAGCTCTGTTAGAGAGTTGGCACAAAAAATATCGGTTTCTGAGATGACTATAAGAAGAGATTTAAAAATACTTGAGGATAGAGATATAATCGAGTCCTACCACGGAGCTGTTGTCTATAATCAATCTATAGACAACCCTACAATTTTGGGAAATGATTCTTTCTACGACCTAGATCAAAATCTAAAACTAAATAATAAGGAAAAACATATCATAGGAAAAACAGCTGCCAAGCTTATAAAAGATGATGATATTATAATAATTGACACCGGTACTACAACTGATGGTTTATCAAGAAATATTGCAGATAATTTGAAATGCACTTGTTTGGTATTCTCATCGAATAATTTCCTTAATTTGATGTATAAGGACAATATCGACTTAATTCTGGCCGGGGGAGTTTTCCACAGAAATACTGGTATGTTTGAATCTTCTGAAAGTCTAGGAATTATTGAAAGCACAAGGGCCAACAAAGTTTTCCTATCCGCTGCTGGTGTTCACAAGGATTTGGGAATTACCTGCGCTAATACATATGAGCTTTCCACCAAGAAAACCATTATAAAGAATTCTATGGAGGTTATCTTGCTCGTTGATTCAAGCAAATTTGATACTGTGAAATCCGTTCATTTTTGTGATTTAGATGACATAGATGTTATAGTTACAGACTCCAATATTAGCAAAGAGTGGATTGATTATCTAGAAAGTAAAAATATAAAACTTATCTTAGCTAAATAAAAAAAGACAAGTATTTGATGATAAAATTTTTATCCAAATTTTATATCATTCATTACTTGTCTTTTTTTATTAAATTTTATAATCTTTCATATTTTGACCACCTATCATGACTGTGGATAGGTTGTGGATTAGGGATGATGTTGTGTTTGTGAGATAGCCTAGGACTCCTAGGGCTATTAGGCTTGAGTTTATGCCTACTATTTTTTTGTAATCATCTTTTATCCTTTTATCCATGGATTTGGCGAGCTTTATAGCATCTATTAGGCCGTAGAGGCTATCTGTGCCTATGGATATGTCTGAGATTTCCTTGGCTATATCTGCTCCTTGGTGCATGGCTATGCCTACATCTGCTGCAGATAGGGCTACTGAGTCATTTATTCCATCGCCTATCATGATTACTGTCCTGCCTTCTGCCTTTTTCTTTTTGATATAAGCCTGTTTATCTTCTGGCAAGACTTGGGATTGGTAATGGTCTATACCTAGCTTTTCTGCCACCGCTCTTGCTGCGTTTTCTGCATCGCCTGTAAGCATGGCTATCTCATTAATCCCAAGTTTTCTAAGCTCTTTTATTACATCTTTTGCATCTTCTCTTATTGGATCTTCAATGCATAAAACTGCAATGAGTCTACCTGAGAAGGCTAGATAAAGAAGTGAATAGTGTTCCTTAAGGTCATCTATCATAGCTCTAGTTTGGTCAGATATCTCTATTCCCTCATCTTCTAGGACAAAGTGCTCTGATCCTATTAGGGCTGGCTTGTCGACTATATATGACCTTATGCCGTGGGCTACTATATATTCTGGTTTTGAGTGCATCTCTTCGTGGTGAAGATCCTTATCCTTGGCCGCCTTTACTACAGCATTGGCTATGGAATGTGGGAAGTGCTCTTCAAGACAAGCAGCAATCCTTAGGCACTCATCTTCGTTTATGTCTGTTAGGGCAATGACCTTTGCAAGCTTTGGCTCAGACTTGGTTAGGGTTCCTGTCTTATCAAAGACTATGGTGTCAGCCTTTGAAAGATTTTCTAAAAACCTACCGCCCTTTACAATTACATCCATGTCAGACGATTGGCTAATAGCCTTCATGACAGCTATTGGAATTGTTAGTTTTAGGGCACAAGAAAAGTCTACCATTAAAAATGACTTGGCCTTGGTGAAATTCCTAGTAAGTAGGTAGGTTAGACCTGCTCCTATGAAGGAGTATTTGACTAGGGAATCTGCCATATTTTCTGCCTTTTTCTGTGATAAGGACTTATTTCTCTCACTTTCTGAAATCAGATTTATGATGTGGCTTAGCCTTGAATCGTCATATTTTTTAGAAACTTTTATAAGAATATTACCTTCTTCAAGGGCTGTTCCTGCAAAAACTACCGATCCCTTGTTTTTCTTAACTGCTTCGCTTTCACCTGTAAAGGACGCTTCATTTACCATGGCAAGGCCTTCTACAACCTCTCCATCAACTGGTATGGTTGACCCCATTTCAACCTCTACTAAATCGCCAATTTCAACATCTTTTAGAGCTTTTAATACCTTTTGGCCATTCTCCTGGACAAATACCTTGTCTATATTTAGGGCCAAGGAATGGGCTAGGTCATCTTGAGATTTCTTTAGGGTGTATTCTTCCAGCCTTTCGCCAAGGTCTAGCAAGAACATGATGTTGGCAGCATCTCCATATTCTCCTGTTGCAAGGGATACAGAAATGGCTGTGGCATCCAAGAGGTCTACATTGAGCTTCCTCTTCCATAGAGCCTTGATTCCATCTCTAATAAATGGGTAGGCCCTAACAAAAATTAGATAAGAGCTTAATGGAGCTGGAATGCAATACCTAAAAAAGGCCCTCCTATAAAGGGCATCTCTTACTATCCTAAATACATCTTCCTCTTCTTGAGGGTAGAAGTCAGGATCATCAATTTCTAGCTCTTTTACCTCATTTATGTCAAGATTTAAAACAAATTTTGCAAGCCTAGCTAGGCTTCCCTTTTCAAAATATACTGTAAATGAATTGGCCAAAGGATTAATCTTGCAAAGATTAACCCCCTTTACACCCTCAATAAGATATTTTAAATTATTGGCTAGATCAAAGCTTAGGTTCTCTTCGTAGACGAACCTAGCTCTAGTATCTAGCCTATGGGCTAAACTTGCCCTCATTCTTTCTCTTCTTCCTCTTTAAGTTCTGCCTTAATTTCTTCTTTTATTTGTTCTTTAAGGTCATCTTGAGCAACCTTTTCTATATCTAGGTCAGCTTCTTTTTGAGCTTTTTCTAAATCTTCTTTTAAGTTTGCTTCCTTAGCTTCTGCAACTATGTCATCAGCAGAAACTCTAACTTGTTCGATTGTCTTATCTAGTGATTCCTTTACTCTTAATCCGCCAGCAACAGCTCCTACAGCTGCTTTTTTTGCTAATTGTGAAGTAAGAACCTTTCCTCCAAGAGCTCCAACTAAAACTCCTGCACCTATTCTTAATACTTTTTTATTAATCATAACTCCTCCTATATTGTATAAATATTATACTTATATTATATTATATCTATTATCACAAGTCAATAAAAAACTCTTGTTTTTCCCTTGTTTTAAATGATTATCAAATTCATTTATTTGATTCAATCTTTTTCAACTCGATTCATATGAATAATATTTCATAAGATGGCCGTAGACTATTCATATCTTAAAGTTGAATATAAAATCGCCTTTACAGCCCCAATCCTATTTTCAGTTTGGTCAAAAACCATAGATTTTTCAGACCTAAAGACCTCATCTGCTACCTCCATCCCATCTAGGTCCATATCGCTAGGTAGCTTTTCTATTACCTTTTGGGCAAGGGTCGATTTCTTATCGTGGAAGGCTGGCAAACAGTGCATGAAAATCGAATCTTCCTTAGTCATATCCATAATCTCTTGGGTAACCCTAAATGGATAAAGCTTTTTAATCCTATCTACAGGCACATCATCCTTTTCATTTAGACCAATCCACATGTCTGTATAAATTATATCTGCATCTTTAACCGCTTCCTTGACATTGTCAGTATAGATTACATCTGAGTGGTGGTTTTTAGAAAACATATTTGATAGGCTTACTACATCCTTATCAGCAGCATAATCAAGAGGTCCACAACCTACAAAATTTATCCCAAGCTTAGCACAAGTAATGGCAAGGGATGATGGCATATTATCTCCTGTATAGCCCAAATAAACAAGTTTAAGACCTTCAAGTCTGCCAAATTTTTCCCTGATTGTAAGCATATCAGCTATCATCTGGCTTGGGTGGAACTTGTCTGTGAGAGCATTATAGATAGGTATTTCTGTCAAATCTATCATGTACTCTAGAAGCTTTTGGTCAGGCCCCCTATAAACTATCCCGTCATAGTATCTATCATAGACTGAGATGGCATCTTCTAATGATTCATTAGTTCCTAGGGTATTGTATCTTAGGTCTACTAAGGACACACCGAGGCCTAAGTCAAAAGCTGCCACCTCAAAGGAAGTCCTAGTCCTATTAGAGCTTTGCTCAAAAAGCAGGATAATATTTTGTCCCTCCAAGTATTTGTGGGGCTTTCTCTTAGCCTTTAGGTCCTTAAACCTTGCTGCCTCATCTATTAAATATAGGATTTCTTTTTCGCTAAAATCCTTTAAGGCTATTACATTTCTATTTCTTAAATCGACTTGCATCTTCTCTCCTTTTGTAAGTCTAAAATACCCTCTTAAATTTAAAATAAAAAGGGCCTTGTAACTAATTATTATTTACCATCAATAACCGTATCTGAAAATACGATTAGAAGTTCTAAATCATCGGCTTTTATCTCCAAAATCCCATAGTCTACCAAATACATCTCTGGATTATCCTTGTATCTCTTATCGCAAGTCCCATCCTTATTTACATGGAGAAAGGATTTTGAAATTAGGGTCGCATCAGGGATTTTCTCTTCTTCTAGGAAAGTCTCAGCTCTTAGATCAATTTTTAAATTCTCATAGGAAAGAGCCCTGTAATCACCATCTTGATATAAAAGCAGACAGTCTGGCAAGAAGCTCATAGTAAAATTCTTAGCTGCTAGGCTTTTAACCTTGACATTTGTATCAAGCGGGCCTTCTATGTCATTTTTTATGGCCAAAGACTCTCTAGATCTGATTATATTATCGTCATTGTCCCTTTCCATTTCCCTTACAAGCCAAACAGCGTCAGATTCTAAAATTCCCTCCAAAAGCTTATTTGTTAGGTCATATTCATCTTTTGCATCATTTTCAAAATCATAGTCGATTTTTATTGAATCTGTCCCCTTCTTGTAAAAATACATGATAGCCCCGATTATAGCTACAATTACCAAATATGGTTGGATAAAAGTCAATATGATTCCAGCTATAAAGACCAAAAGTCCCGGCATTCTCAAAGGATAAGTCCTGCCTGTCTTAGTTAGGACTTCTTCAAGAGCATCACTCTTAATATTTTTAAAATCTAAATCGTAAGACTTGGTCGAAAAATCTTCCCTAGGACCGGTGGTCTTTGGACTAGATTTCTTTTCTCCCTTAAAGACAGAATCTAAAGGATTTGAAAATTCCTTTTGGTAGGAAAGGCCTGTGCCTGGTATATAAGCTGATCCTCTAATCTTGCCGCCTGCGGTGCGAGTTATCCTAAAGCCCTTGCCGCCCCAAGAAAATCCCGGACCGGTCTTAGACATATTTATTCTAAAACCCTTGCCAAGGTTTATACTTTTTCTAAATCTAAATCCCATAATCCCTCCTTCTTACTAGTATTATATCACAAAAGCAAATTTCTTCCTTATCGATGGTTGATTTTAATATAATTGATTTGACATTAAAGTTTTTCAAGTATAATAAAGATAGAAGTTAATATTATTAAAATAAATATTAATATTTTAAAAAGAAATGGAGATTTTATGAACAAAATTAGAAAAACCCTACCAACTTATATAAAGGCTCTTTTTAATAAAAACACACCAACATCTTCCAAAATCCTGGCCCTTCTAGCCATAACCTATATAGTACTACCGGCAGATGTCTTGCCAGATGTCCTTCCCTTCCTAGGTTGGCTTGATGATGGGCTTATAACAATCTTGCTCATATATTTTTCAAACAAAATGATACCAGATATGGTAAAAAATGAAGAAATCCAAAAACAAATAGAAAACTAAAAAGAGGGCGGCTCTTCTAGCTGCCCCCTTTTTTAGTAGGTCTCTTTAAAATAATAAATCTCATCTTCTATCTTTTTAAGTCTTATCTCATTGTCAGAATCTTTTTCCTTAAAAAAATATTCGCCATCCGACTTAGGTTCAAGTTTGTTCAGTCCCAATAAAGTCAGGTCGTCATCTTTTATATAGTAGAATCCATAATAAATAGACGCAGATCCAAAGCCCTTGGACTTATAGACAAATTTAGCAAGGTCTGGAAACTTATCAAACTTTCTTAGGTCAAAACTTTTGTATTTGAATTTTTGATCCAAGCTAGAATCAGCATCATTTATGAAAGACACTATCTCAGCTTTATCATCCTTTAAGGATTCCCTTATTTCTTTTTCAATCTTTAAGTCTTGGTATATAAAATAAGCTCTCGCCGTAAAAAACATTATAAATATTAGTCCAATTGCCATGAATATTTTTCTATGTTTCATAGGTAACTCCTTTATATTTCAATATTTTTACGAATAGATAGTGAAATTTATAATTATATTTTATTCAACAGTTACAGATTTGGCTAGATTTCTTGGCTTATCTACATTTAGGCCCTTGGCTAGGGATGTGTAGTAGGCAAGGATTTGGCAAGGAACTACTGAAAGGATTGGGGCTAGGATATCTAGGGTTTCATCAAAGATAAAGCTTGCAACTCCTATATCGCTTATTCTCTTATCCTTTAGATTTGTTATGGTAAAGACCTCTGCCTTTCTAGCTTTTACCTCTTCTAGATTTGAAAGAGCCTTATCCAAAAGGTCTTTTTGACTTAGGATGCCTATGACAGGAGTGCCATCTTCTATTAGGGCTATGGTGCCGTGTTTTAGCTCTCCTGAAGCGAAGGCTTCGCTGTGGATATAGGATATCTCCTTTACCTTTAGGCTTGCTTCTATGGCTGTTTGGTAGTCAAGTCCTCTTGCTAGGTAGAAAAGATGTTCCTTATCCTTAAGCTCGTTTGCAAAATATTTTAGCTCTTCTTTCCTATCAATTATATTTTTTATCTTTTGAGGAAGGGCAAATATTTCTTCGATAATCTCCTTAGCATCAAACTTTCCTAAGACTTCATTAAATTCTAGGCCTAGGATGTAGAGATTTAAAAGTTGGCTGGTGTAGGCCTTGGTTGATGCTACCGCTATCTCAGGGCCTGCCTCGGTGTAGATTGTTCTTTCTGCTTGCCTATCAATTGATGATTCTCTTACATTTGTAATTGCAAGTGTCATGGCTCCTAGGCTTTTTGCAAGGTCTAGGGCCTTTAGGGTATCGGCTGTTTCTCCAGATTGGGATAGGAAAATTACCAAGGTATTTTCATCTACAAGTGGGTCAGAGTACCTAAATTCTGAAGCCAAATCGCAAGTAACAGGTATCCTTAAATATTTTTCAAAAAGAGCCTTGCCAACTAGGCCAGCATTGTAGGCTGTACCACAAGCAACTATATAGATTTTATTAAAGGATTTGATTTCTTCTTCGCTAAAGACCTTACTCTTTACTTTTAGGCCTTCCTTATCTAGGTGGGCTTCAGCTAATCTTCCTATGACATCAGCTTGCTCCTCAATTTCCTTAAGCATGAAGTGGTCATAGTCTTCTTTTGATGCATCATTTGCCCCAAAAGATGTAGTTTTTTCTTCTCTTGCTACTTCCTTTAGGTCCTTGTCATAAATCTTGTAAGAATCGCCCTTGATGTCGATTATATCTTCATTTTCTAGATAGATTAGCTTATTGGTATATTTTATAAAAGATGGGCTGTCAGATGCTAAAATAAAGCCATCATCCATAAGGCCAAGTACCATAGGAGAATCCTTCCTGATGCCTACAAGCCTATCTGGCTCATCTTCTGATATTGCCCCGATAGCAAAGGAACCTTCAATCATTGATTTAACTTTAATTAAGGCCTTTAGAAGATCCCCGTCATAAAATTTGCCAAGTAAAATAGCAACAAGTTCTGTATCTGTTTGAGACTTGAAAGAATAGCCTTCCTTGGCTAATTCATCCTTAAGGTCCTTATAATTTTCTATAATACCATTGTGAACTATAGCAATCTTGCCATCGGCAGATGTGTGTGGGTGGGCATTTTCCTTGCTAGCCTCACCGTGGGTTGCCCATCTAATATGGCCAATGCCTATGTGAGAAGATAAGTCTTTGCCTGCTATTTCTTCCTTAAGACTTAAAATAGGGCCCTTCTCCTTGTGGATCTCAAGCTTAGAATCCTTAATAATAGCTATACCACTTGAGTCATAACCTCTGTATTCTAGCTTTTCTAGACCATCAAGGATGATATCCTTAGCATCAAGACTTCCTTTGTAACATACTATTCCGCACATAGTGCCTCCTTATTAATTTTTATAGATATTAATGAGGCCACTGTGTCTTCTCTGTAACAGAAATTACTCTCTGCTTTTGTCTAACACTAGGGCTGTGAACCCAGGAAGCTCCCGCCGAATTTTCGATAACTTCCTCCCTCGTCATCCCAAAGGGATCTGGCGCTTTTTTATTTTTACCTCATTAGGAAATATTATATTCTTTTTTTCTTTATTATCCAAGATAAAATTATTTTAGGGGCATCCCCTAAAAATCCCTTTTTTATTATCCAAGATAATATTATTATAAGTTTTAATTCTTCGTAATATCATCTCATAATAAAGGGTTGTCATCAAGCTGATGACTTCGCCAAAGGGGGAGGGCCAAGGACCCTTTCGCATGGGTCCTCATCGCCCTCCCCCTTACACCCCCACTTCGTTACACCCCGCAAGCGACTCCTTAGCGGAGGGCGAAATATGTAGATTTTTTTCAAAAATCTTCTTTATTATGATGGATTACTTCGTATTTATCTAGCCTTGTTCTTACTGATTTAAAAACAAAAGTCCCCTAAAAATCACAATCTAGTCCAACTATACTTTTTATAGTTACTTGTCGTCTTAGTAGTTATAGTATTTGTATTTAAATGTGGCTGTCAGTGTGATTTTCTTAACGGGTACTTCTTATTTTAAATCTTTCAATAAATTAGAAAATTCATCGCTATCGCGATAAAAATAAGACCCACCGACCGCGATGTTTGCGAAGTAAACGAGCCTAAGACCTGCTTTGCAGTTAATATTCTCTCAGAATACAGAATAAAAACCCCAAGGTCGGGAGATTTTGTAAATGGAGATGCCGTTAAGAAAATCTCCTGACGCACGAGTAAAAATAAAAATTCTATAAGTGCTGAGATGTAGAGTAAATAAAAAAGAAATATTTGGACTAGATTGAGATTTTTAGGCATCGGAATGTCAAAATCAGTAAGTATAGAGATAGCTAATACAAGGGATTCTGTATACAAATAGTGGCTTGCCGAAGGCAAGCTTCTAATCATGCTCCCCGCTTTAGGGGCCGCCTGGGGGTGTAACGGGGAGGGGGTGCAAGGGGGAGGCCAATGAGGGACCATGCGGAAGGTCCCTTGGGCCTCCCCCTTAAACGAAGATTCAATTGTATATAATAATTATTTATTATGAGATAACATTACGAGGAATTAAGGTAAATAATAATATTAAATTTAATAATATAAATCTAGTTTCTGGAACAAAAAAACCAGAATTTATAAAATCCTGGTTTTCACATAAAGTATGCTAATAAAAATATTGGCGCTAGAAGTAGGAGGACGAAGGGCATGAAGACTCTCATGGCTGCTAGAAACATTGCTAGCTTGTCTCCTCTTTCTAGGTTGTCCCTGTCTAGGAGGTCTTCTTTTGCTTCGATTTCCTCCCTGGACTTGCCTTTAAATCTGTCTATTGGTCTTTTCATATGGCAGATATTTCTTCTAATTCTTCGGCTTCTTTGGCTCTCTTGGCCATGTTTTTCTCGTAAGCTTTTTGTTTTTCTTCTTCTGATACATCCATTAGGTGGCAGGCTACGAAGTGGCCGTCGCCATTATCTTTTAATTCTGGCTCAAAGTTTGAGCAGATATCCATGGCGTATTCGCACCTTGTATGGAACCTACATCCCTTTGGTGGTTTTACTGCTGAAGGTATATCTCCTTCTATTACTGCTAGCTCTTGACCTTGCTCTACATCTGTCCTTGGTATGGCTTGTAGTAGGGCTTTGGTGTATGGGTGAAGTGGGTTTGCGAAGATTTTTTCTGAGTCTGCAAGCTCTACCATTACTCCTAAATACATTACCCCTATCCTGTCAGAGATATATTTTACTACTGATAGGTCGTGGGTGATGAATAGGTAGGTTAGGTTATTTTCTTCTTTTAGGTCTTGAAGAAGGTTGATGATTTGTGACTGGATAGATACGTCTAGGGCTGATACTGCCTCATCGCAAACTATAAAGCTTGGTTTTAGGGCTAGGGCTCTGGCTATACCTATTCTTTGTCTTTGTCCACCTGAGAATTGGTGTGGATATCTGTGAAGGAAGTATGGGGCTAGACCGCATTTTTCCATTGTTTCTTGGATATATTCGTTGTAGCCTTTTTCATTTCTAGATTTGAATAATTCGTGGCCTAGAACACCTTCACCGATGATGTTACCTACTGTCATCTTTGTATCAAGGGATCCGTATGGGTCTTGGAAGATCATTTGTAGGTCTTTACGGAGTTGTCTCATCTCTTCTTTTGTTAACTCTGATAAGTCTATACCGTGGTCTAGTTGACTTTCTAGCTCATTAAACTTATCTTTATCTTTTAGGGTTTGTCTGTAAGCTTCGATTTCATCTCTTTTTTCTTGGACTCTCTTTGAGATTTCATCAAGCTTGTTTGTTAATTCTTTATACTTTGGATCTTCTGCCAAGATCTTGTCGTAATCTTCCCAGGTTCTTACCATCATTTGAGATTTTTGTTCAAATTCTTCTATGGCTGTAAAAACTTTGGCTCTTTCTTTTAGGATTTGATATTCCTCATTTAGCAGGCTTGCTACCTTGTTTAGATCATCTGATGCAAGAAGACCTCCTGCTATTCTAATCATGTTTAGGTATTCTTCTTCTATTTCACGACGTTTGAACATAGCTTTTTCGTTGTTCATAGCCCTGTCTTCGTCTGTTTCAGCCTTTTCTAGGTCCTCATAGATTTTGTTTAACTCATCTAGTTCCTTGTGGTAGTTTGGGAATTTTGATGGGATTTTATTAATCATATTGCCCATATACTCTGGGGCTAAATCTTCTAGAGTTTTGCCGTAGTATAGGGTTGTTCCCTCTGTTTGTTCATATATTTGTAGTAAGGTTCTACCGAAGGTTGACTTACCACAACCTGACTCTCCTACTAGACCAAGTGTTTCACCCTCATAGATATCTATTGATATAGATTCATTGGCGTGGACATATTCGCCTGGACCTCTGTTGAAAAAGCCCTTTTTCTTAAGAGGGAAATATTTTTTGAGGTTTCTTATCTTAAATAAGACCTTCTTGTCTTTATTTTCCATCTTCTTCTCTTTCCTTTCTATTTGGGTAGTGGCACCTGATTAGTTGGTTCTCGCTTACCTTTCTAAGCTCAGGCATCTCTTTTATACATCTTTCTGTAGCAAATTTACACCTATCAGCAAATTTACAACCATCTGGTAGGTTAAGTGGGTGAGGTACACTTCCTGGTATGATATCTAATCTCTCGTTTCTATCTGATGTGATAGATGGGATTGAGTTTAGAAGGGCTACTGTGTATGGGTGGTTGAAATCTGTTATGTCACGTTTGAAGATAAATTCTACTGGTGATTGTTCTACGATTTGTCCACAATACATTACTGCTACTTCATCAGCCATTTGGTTGATTACACCTAAATCGTGGGTGATAAAGAGGATTGATGTTCCAGCCTTATGTTTTAGGTCATTCATTAGCCTTAAGATTTGGGCTTGGATTGTTACATCAAGTGCTGTTGTAGGCTCATCTGCTATTAGTAATTTTGGTTCACAAGCAAGGGCCATGGCTATCATTACTCTTTGGTTCATACCACCTGATAATTCAAATGGGTATTGCTTGGTTACTACGTGTGGGTTTGGTATTTTAACAGCTGCTAAGAGTTCTTCAACTCTTTCAGCTGCTTGTTTTTTATTCATTCCCTTATGGAGCATTAGAACTTCTGAAAGTTGCTTTTCTACTGTAAATACAGGGTTTAGGGAGCTCATTGGCTCTTGGAAGATCATTGAAATCTTATTTCCCCTGATATGCTCCATCTGGCTTGTATTGTATTCTGAGATTTTTTCTCCATCGAAGTATATCTCACCACCATAAATCTTTTGGTTTGATTCAAATAATTGGAGAATACTCATAGCTGTCTGGCTCTTACCAGATCCAGACTCGCCTACAAGTCCTAGGGTTTTTCCTGCGTCAACTGACAAGCTTACGTCGTTAACTGCCTTTATTAGACCACGTCTTGTAGAAAAGTAGGTATGGAGATTTTTTATTTCTAGTAAACTCATATTTTCACCTATCTTTCGTTTGCTCTTGGGTCGATTGCATCTCTTAGGGCATCACCTATAAGGTTAACTGAGAAGGATGTCAAGAATACTGCTAGGGCTGGGAATACCCATCTCCACCAGTAAGTGTTAAGTACATCCGAACTTTGGGCTGCTGTAAGCATGTTACCCCAAGATGGTGTAGGCTCTTGAACACCGAATCCTAAGAATGATAGACCACTTTCAGTTAGGAGGTTGCCCGCATAACCTATGGTCGCATTTACTATAACTATTGATAAGACGTTTGGTAAAATGTGTTTGATCATGATTGACCAGTCTTTTACACCAAGTGCCTTGGCTGCTGTAATATAATCTCTTTCACGCTCTGCAAGGATTTGTCCACGTACAAGACGGGCAAGTCCTGTCCAACCTAGAACACCTAAAAGAATCATAACCATAGTTATTCTTTGCTCTTGGCTTGCTCCTGGTGGAAGGAGTGCAGATAGGGAAATTAGCATTGGGTAGAATGGGAAGGATGCAACGATCTCTGATATTCTCATAAGCACGTTATCAACCCTACCACCGACGAAACCTGATACCATACCTATTAAAACACCAAGTCCGATTTGGATAATTGATGAAATAAGTGAGATAATCATGGTCATCTTTCCACCGTGGATTAGTCTTGTAAATATATCACGTCCTTGGTCATCTGAACCAAATCTAAAACCATTTAGTCCCCAAGTATCGATTTTTCCATTTTCATCTACTGCATAATTGTTGAAGTAGTTTGCAAATACTTGCTTAAATTTGCCGTCTGGAGTCTTAAGCTCTCCGTAGTTTTCTATACCCCATTGGTAGATTTTTCCATTTTCATCTAGGGCTGTTAGAACTGAATCGCTTGCTTGAATGTCTACAAGTTTTCCGTCAAATTTTGGAACATTGTCTCCAGATAATTTATCTCTAGATGGACCCCAAACAAATAACTTGCCATCTTCAGTAAGGGCTGCTGCAGAGTTGGCTGTAAGAACGGCTTTTTTGACCTTTTCCTTACCTTCTCTTAGTTCAGCAGGCATAGCTGTATCATTTTCAGCTCCTCTTACACCTAAAAGGTCGATTGAGCCATCTTTTTTAACTACTATTACGTTGATTGTGTTTGTATCAAAGTCGACTATTTGACCTTGAATCTTTGAAGGAATCATATCCAGTCTTGATGCAAGGGTTGAACCCCATACTATAAGGTTGTTCTTGTTTGTAAGAACTACTGAATATTGACTACCACCGCCAATTTTTGCAATACCCTCTTCTTTGATTTTAGCTTCTTGCATTGGAGGTGTTTTTGTTTGGTCAAAGGTCTTATTACCCCAACCATATATTTGATCATCTTTTGTAGCAACTAGGATATGTCTATCACCTGCTGCCACATCTTTGATATTACCTTGTTTAATCTTATCCTTTATATTATCCGGAATATTTAATACATTATCTTCGTTATTTGAACCCCAAACATAAAGGTTATTTTCTTCTGTAAGACCTACTGCAAAGGTGTTACCTATAGAAATTTTAGACACACCTTCCTTTTCCATTTCACTAGGATAATTCATATAACCTGCTCCTGGTGATACGTTTGTAAGGTTACCTTGAGAATAGTATTGGTCAAAAGGAAGCATTTTTGATCCGACAAAGATTACAAGAACTATAGCTATAAACATAGCAAGTCCTATAACACCAAGTGGATTTCTAAAATAGTTTCTAACTGCTACCTTGCCAGGGCTCATGATAGCTTCTTCTTTTAGCTTATCATTTTCAGGGCTCTGTTTTGGGCCGCCCTCAAGGTTAGCATTAAGGTCACTTTTTGGACCTTGGTTTTCTGAATTTTGCGAATTTAAATCGCTATCCATGCCATTTGCAAAGGTAAAGCCTCTTAAGAGGTAAGCTTTTAGGAAGCTAAAATAAGATTTGAATGGTTTATTTAATTTTCTATTCATATTAAGCCTCCAATTTTACTCTTGGGTCTACTAGGGCATAGGCTATATCCATTAGGAGGTTACCTAAAAGTGTAAGTATAGCATAGAACATTGATAGGGCAAGGATTACATTGTAATCTTGAGCCATTACCGCAGAAATAAGCTCATTACCAATTCCCCTATAAGAGAAGATTCTCTCTGTTATAGCAGAACCTGAGAACATTCCAAGAACCGCCCATGTCAAAGCTGTTACTACTGGAATAAGAGCATTTCTAAAGGCGTGAGAATATACTACTGTTTTTTCCTTAAGACCCTTAGATCTTGCTGTTCTTATATAGTCTTGGTCAAGAGCATCAAGCATTGAGTTTCTTACATATCTAGAAAGAGATGCAAGAGAACCTACTGTAAGGGTAAGGGTAGGTAGGGTTAGATATTTAAGCCATTCAGCGAAGGTATTTTCTCTAGGCATACCATTAGCTGGGAACATCTTTAGCCTAAAGGCAAAGAAGAATATCATAATCAAACCTATAAAGAAAGTCGGAATTGAAAGACCAACCAAGGTTAGGGTCTGACTCGTCTTATCAAAGACTCCTCCCTTCCTGGTCGCCGACCTAATTCCTATGAGCACCGAAAGCACAAAGGAAATTATTGTAGAACCAATATTTAAATAAACTGTATTTTTAAGTGGTTCAGACAAGTATTCCTTAACAGGTCTTCTAACTCTGGTAGATTCACCAAAGTCACCCTTAAGGGTTCTGCCTAACCATCTGACATATTGTTCTGGTAATGGCTTATCATATCCATATCTTGCTTGTAAGTTCTTATACATCTCTTCTTTTTGTGCCTTGGTAATCCTACCTGTAGTAGGGATCATTGCCTGGATTGGGTCACCTGGCATGGCCTTTGAAAAGGCAAAAAGCATGATTGATATAATAAGAGCAACTGGTATTAAGTTTAATACTCTCTTAACTATATAACGTAACATAAGTTTCCTTCCTATTCTCGTCTAGTTTCTGCTGCCTATGTATTATTACTTTAATATATTAGTAAAATGAATTTTGGGCATAGTCCTAGACCATTATAATTTATACATACAAGTTTAATATATTTAGCCATTTTTGTCAACCTTAATTTTCCTACAAACCCTTGGACTGATTAATAAAAATTCTTCAAAAAATTTGCATACTTGTTAACAATTGACTTGTCATGTATATTTATAAAGTTTTCTAAATATTGATAATCATACTTTCAAATGAGTATTTTTTCAACATTCTTAATCTTAATTCATAGCCTATGTTAAAAGGTCCACCCAGACTTGGACTTAGTGTTTGAATATCTATAAATATCATTGTAGAAAGCTTAGGATTGGAAATTAAGCTTTATTTTCAAGGTTTTTCCATAAAATAAATCCTATCTTCCAATCCTTTGTTAATAAAATTTTACAATTCTCAATTAGATATTTTTATCACTCTTATCCATCCTAGGTGGACTTTATTTTTATTCTAGGGTCATAACATTGATCTGATATTCAGATTCCCAAATTGGGGTATTGATATCAAAGCCCTTAACCCTTGTTGAATAGCCTGTATGGTATTGGTTAGAATATAGTGGGATTTCTGGTAGGTAGTCGTTATACCACATCTCAAATTTCTCCCAAGTATCTAGGTAGGCTTCGTTATCGCCTGGTTTTGTTTGGCGAAGTTTGACTGTTAGCTCATCTGCTAGAGGGTCATTGGTCTTTGTTCTATTATCAAAACCTTGGCTGTTGTATTGGTAGTAAGGGTCAAATGGTGTACCAAAGTCTGTTCCCATGTTGAAGGCTGTATATTCTGCATCTTCTTTTGGGAAGTTGTAGTATTCTAGTAGGGTTGCAAATGAACCACTTGTTACGTTATATTCCATACCAACTTGCTTAGCATTTACTGGAACTTGATTAGATATGAGGGTTGTGATTGGTGAATCATCTGAACCATATTGGTTGACTTGAAGTTTTTTGCCATTTTCATCATACCTATAGTAATCAAAAGCATCTGCATTTTTAGCAAATTCTTCATCTGCCTTCGCCTTATCCCAAGGAGTTTTACCGTCTGCTTCAAACTTGTATGGGGTCTTATCAAGTAGACTGTTAGCCTCTTCTAGGTTTAATTGGTATTTCTTAAATTCTGGATTTAGTTCAAGGTCTGCTCCTCTTTCCTTATACATCCATTGACTTGTACCATACATACCATTTGTTACTACTCCATAGCCGCCAGCGTAGGATTGGACAAAGTTATTTCTGTCCATAAGGTGGGCTATAGCTTGTCTTACTTCTTTATATTTTGTAGATCCCCTGTCTGTTAGGAAGGTCACATTTCCATAACCATTTCTTTCAAAGGTGTTGTAGCCACCGATTTTTCCTTCTTCCGCAGCTTGTCTCATCTGATCAATTTTTGCTCCGTCTGCTTCAGATTCCCAAATATCGATGTCCCCATTTTCTAAGAGGTCTACTGCTATTTTTTTGTTGACTGTTTGAAGGATTATATTTTTGATTGTGGCCTTATCACCCTTGAAGTTGCCTGCGTAGTTTTCATTTAGGCTTAGCTTAACCATGTTGTTTTCAAAAGATTCAAACTTATATGGTCCTTCTGTTACATTTGGTTTTATCCTATATTCATTGGCATATCTTAGCATGGCATCTTCTATCAATAGCTCTGTAGGGTCTACATCGCCACCTTTTCTAGCTTCAAGCTCTGCTATATTCTTATCTAGTTCTGCCTTGGCTTCTTCGTATTCTTTCTTTTCTTCTTCTGTTACATCTTTTTCAGTTTCAATGAAGGACCAGTTTTCTTCAAAGTCTTCCTTGGCCTTGCCTATAGAGGTATCTAGGTTTTTATAGTATCTGTCCTTATCCTCATCTGTTACTTGGTAACCTTCCTTGGCTACAAGCTTTTTGCCATCTTTGGATACTTCTAGATTTTCTGTGATGGCTGAAATTGGGAATGGGCCAAAGCCTCTTAGGGCTGCTTCTTCAAAATATGGAAGGTATTCTGCATCTACTGTTGCCTTGAAGGTGTGGTCATCTACTATTTCAAAACCTGTAAATTCTGGGTTTTTACCTGCAAAATAATCCTTATATCCTGCTACAGAGTCTGCTCCTACATTTGTTGATCCTGTTACAACTTGGTATTCTGGGTGGGATTGGAGTAGAGAACCGAAAATGTAGTTAGCGCTTGTAATTGGTGAACCATCTGAGAATTTGAGGTCTTTTTTGATTGTGTAGGTGGTTGTTTCTGATCCATCTTCATTTTTGACAGTTTCTGGCTCTTTTTCAAGAACAGTCATATTATCAATCCACTTACCACCTTCATCTTGGACTACTGTGGAATAGCCGTTGTTGCCTTCTATACCCATTAGCCTACGGGCTTTGACGTCTGTCTTGTTGTTAGTCCAACCACCGACAAAGTCGCCATTTATTTCTTCTACTCCTATTACTAGGGTATCGTCAGATGTTTGTTTATCAAAATCAGCTATATCTTGGCTTTCATCACCGGCTTCTAGAGCATCTCCCTCAGCGTTTGTTGCATCTTCCTTAGCTGCATCATCTGCTGGAGCTTTTGTGTTGTCTGTACTAGATCCACATGCTGCAATCGTTACCATTAGGCCTAAAGCCATCATTGATGAAAAGACTCTTTTTAACTTCATTTTTTCCTCCTAAATTAATAAGGATGTCTTTTTGGAAAGGTTTTTATTAGGGTTGATTTTTCAGATTATTTATTTAAAATCTCCCTTGATTTTGAAAGTACTTTCCTTATAAAGTTCTTATTAATATGTAATTTATACAATAATTGTAAAACATCTATATTTTTTTGTCAAGGTTTTCCTAAATTAATTAATCTTTGCTCCATAATTATTAATCTTCTTTAAAAGTTTTACATTTTCATCTGAGCTTCTTATAAATTTTAATATATATTTATTCATAATATCCAGGTTTTTTGCATGGAATTTTGTTTTTTCCTAATTTTTATTTAACTTTACCATTTTTCCATAAATAATTTTCATGAATAAATATTATTTTATATAAAGTAAAGATTTCTACATAAAAAGACAAGACTCCTAAGAGTCCTGCCTTAAATGTTTTTTTCTTATTTTTCGATGCTCATGGCATTGATTTGATATTCAGATTCCCAAACTGGTGTATTGATATCAAATCCTTTTACTCTCTTTGTGTAACCTGTGTGGTATTGGTTAGAGTAAAGTGGAATTTCTGGTAGATAGTCGTTGTACCACATTTGGAAAGCTTCCCAGTTATCTAGGTATTCGTCTTTCTTTGTTGGATCTGTTTGACGAAGTTTAACTGTGATTTCATCAGCTTTTGGATCGTTTGTCTTGGTTGTGTTGTTTGATCCTTTTGAGTTGTATTGATACCATGGATCAAATGGTGTACCAAATCCTGTACCCATGTTGAAGGCTGTATATTCAGCATCTTCTTTTGGATAGTAGTAGTAATCAAGTAGGGTTGCGAATGAACCAGCTGTTACGTTGTATTCCATACCAACTTGTTTAGCGTTTACTGGAACTTGGTTTGAAATTAATGTTGTGATTGGAGATTCATCAGAACCGTATTGGTTTACTTGAAGTTTCTTACCATCTTTATCATATCTGTAGTAATCGAATCCATCAGCATTTTTAGCAAATTCTTCGTCAGCTTTTGCCTTATCCCATGGAGTTTTTCCGTCAGCTTCGAATGTGTATGGACTTGCATCAAGAAGTTTGTTAGCTTCATCAAGGTTTAATTGATATTTCTTGAATTCTGGGTTAGCTTCAAGATCAGCTCCTCTTTCTTTGTACATCCATTGGCTTGTACCATACATACCGTTTGTTACTACACCGTAACCACCAGCAAATGATTGTACGAAGTTGTTTCTATCCATTAGTGAAGCTATAGCTTGTCTAACTTCTTTGTATTTTGTAGCTCCTCTGTCTGTTAGGAATGTTACGTTACCATAACCATTTCTTTCAAATGTGTTGTAGCCACCGATTTTACCTTCATCAGCTGCAGCTCTCATTTGGTCTATTAGTGGGCCTTCGCCTTCAGCTTCCCAAATATCGATATCGCCATTGATTAGTAGGTCGATAGCTATATTTTTGTTTACGTATTGTAGGATTACGTGTGGGATTGATGGTTTTTCACCTTTGAAGTTACCAGCGTAGTTTTCGTTGATGCTTAGCTTAACCATGTTGTTTTCGAATCCATCGAATTTGTAAGGACCAGCTGTTACAGTTGGTTTAATTCTGTATTCATTGTATTCTCTTTGCATTGCATCTTCTATAAGCATGCTTGTTGGGTCGATATCGCCTGTTTTTCTTGATTCAAGTTTAGCTATATCTTCATCGTGAGCTTTTTTAGCTTCTTCGTATGCTGCTTTTTCTTCATCTTTAGCATCATCTTTTGGAGCTGGGTTGTTTTCGTCAAAGTCTTCTTTATTTTTAGCTATTTGATTATCGATATTTTCGATGTATTTTTTCTTATCTTCTTCTGTTGGCTTATAACCATCTTTAGCTACGATCTTGTTTCCTTCTGGTGCTACAGCAAGGTTTTCAGATACAGCGTGGATTGGGTATGGACCAAAGCCTCTTAGGGCTGCTTCTTCGTAGTAAGGTAGGAATGATGCATCTACTGTTATGCTGAAAGTATAGTCATCAATCTTTTTAAGACCATCAAATGTGTCCTTGTCACCATTTTTGTATGCTTCATAGCCCATTAGTGGGTCATCACCGATTGATGTTGAACCTGTTACTAATTGGTATGATGGATAGGTGTGAAGAAGTGAACCGAATAGGTAGTCATCAGCTGTAATTGGTGTTCCGTCTGACCATTTTAGGTCTTCTTTGATCTTGTAGGTTGTTGTTTCAGAACCATCTTCATTTTTAACTATTTGTGGTTCTTCTTTAAGAACGGTCATGTTGTTTATCCATTGACCACTTTCATCTTGAACTACAGTTCCATAGCCGTTGTTACCTTCGATACCCATGTATCTACGAGCTTTAACGTCCATTGAGTTGTTTGTCCAACCTTGTAGGAAGTCACCGTTAAACTCTTGAACAGCACCTACTACTAGGGTATCATCTGATGTTTGTTTGTCAAATGATTCTAGTTCAGCCTTATCATCAGCCGCTGTTTCTTCGCCTTCAGCTGGAGCTTCTTTATTATCAGCAGGAGCTTCTGCAGCTTTGTCGTCTTTTTTTTCTTCAGCGTCTTTTGCTGTGTCTCCACCACAAGCAACTAGAGTTGTCGCTAGGCCTAGGGCCATAAGTGATGAGAATACTTTTTTCATTTTCATAGTTTTCCCCCTAAAAAATTAAGTAACTTTTTTATAGTATAATATTTTATTCTATTAAACCGATTTTGTCAAGTTTGTTAGCGTTTTACTTTTCGCTTTCATGAATATTTATTCTAATACTTTGTCATGTTTTCAAGGAATTTGTTATTTATTCTTGCAAGTTCTTTCATTTCCGGTTAGCTCTTTATCTAGCTAAACGCTTAATCACAAGCTTATCTTAGGCTAGGATGGAAAGCCTTATCTCCTCCATTTTTGTGGAATATCCTTGAATATTATTCAAGAAATTTTCCCACAACAAAAGCAAGGACTAAGCCTTGCTTTCGTTGTGTACTTAATTTTATTTGGGTGTTTAATTTTCTAAGCTCATTGCGTTGATTTGATATTCAGATTCCCAAACTGGTGTATTTATATCAAAGCCTTTTACCCTCTTAGAGTAACCTGAGTGGTATTGGTTTGAATATAGTGGGATTTCTGGTAGGTAGTCGTTGTACCATTTTTCAAATTCTTCCCAAGTATCTAGATAACCTTCCTTGTCTTCTGGATCTGTTTGACGTAGCTTAACTGTTAGTTCATCTGCCTTTGGATCATTTGTCCTTGTCATATTATCAGAACCTTTTGAGTTATATTGATACCAAGGATCAAATGGTGTACCAAAGCTTAAGCCCATGTTGAAGACTGTATATTCAGCATCTTCTTTTGGATGGTAGTAGTAATCTAGGAGGGTTGCAAAGGATCCTGCTGTTACGTTATATTCCATACCAACTTGCTTAGCATTTACTGGAACTTGGTTTGAGATTAGGGTTGTGATTGGTGATTCATCAGAACCGTATTGGTTTACTTGAAGTTTATTACCATTTTCATCATACCTATAGTAATCAAAACCATCTGCGTTTTTAGCATATTCTTCATCAGCTTTTGCCTTATCCCAAGGTGTCTTACCATCTTTTTCAAATTTGAATGGTGTTTTATCTAATAATTCATTTGCTTTTTCTAGGTTTAGGGTGTATTTATTAAAGTCATCAGAAGCTTCTAGGTCTGCTCCTCTTTCCTTATACATCCATTGGCTGGTACCGTACATACCATTTGTTACTACTCCGTAGCCACCTGCAAATGATTGAACATATGAGTTTCTATCCATTAGGTGGGCAATTGCTTGTCTTACTTCCTTATATTTTGTAGTTCCCCTGTCTGTTAGGAATACTACGTTACCATAACCATTTCTCTCAAAGGTATTGTAACCACCGATTTTGCCTTCATCAGCTGCAGCTCTCATTTGATCTATTAGAGCACCTTCAGCTTCTGATTCCCAAAGATCGATGTCACCATTTTCAAGTAAGTCAACAGCTATCTTACTATTTACATATTGAACTATTACATGTGGGATGGTTGCTTTTTCACCCTTGAAGTTGCCTGCGTAGTTTTCGTTTAGGCTTAATTTTGCCATGTTATTTTCATAAGAATCAAACTTGTATGGACCACAAGAAACTGTTGGTTTTATCCTATATTCGTTGAATTCTTTTTGCATAGCTTCTTCTATTAGCATGCTTGTTGGGTCTATATCGCCTGACTTACGTCCTTCAAGGTCTGCTACCTTTTTATCATTTTCTGCCTTAGCTTCTTCGTAGGCCTTCTTTTCATCTTCGCTTGCATCATCTTTTGGTGCTGGATTTTGTTCATTGAAGTCCTCGTTGGTCTTAGCTATTTGAGCATCTATGTTTTCTATATATTTTTTCTTTTCATCTTCTGTTGGTTTATAGCCATCTTTAGCAACTATCTTATTTCCTTCTTTTGCTACTTCGATATTATCAGCTATAGCGTGAATTGGGAAAGGTGACACTTGTTTTAAGAAGGCTGATTCATAATATGGTAGGTATGAAGCATCAGTTGTAACCTTAAAGGTATAATCATCAACTTTTTCAAGACCTTCAAACTTATCATCATTTCCACCCTTATAAGCCTCATAACCCTTTACAGAGTCTGCACCTATAGTAAATGCTCCTGTTACCAATTGATAAGAAGGATAAGCATGGAATAGCATATCGAAAAGATAGTTATCTGCTGTTATAGGTTGTCCATCAGACCATTTCAAATCTTTTTTGATTGTGAAAGTTGTTGTTTCAGATCCATCTTCATTTTTAACTGTTTCTGGTTCTTTTTCAAGAACAGTCATATTAGCTTGCCACTGGCCGCCTTCATCTTGTACCATTGTTAGGTAAGCATTATTACCTTCTGTACCTATGTAGCGTCTAACCTTAACATCGTAAGAGTTATTTGACCAGGAGCCGTAGAAGTCCCCGCTCATCTCAGATGTACCTACTACTAGGGTGTCATCAGCTGTTTGTTTGTCGAAGTTATCTAACTCTGCCTTTTCATCATCAGAAAGAGCATTTTCATCAGCATCTTTTGCGTCTTTGTCGTCTTCTTTTTTATCTTCTGCTTGATCTACTGCTTGATCTTCTTTTTTGTCAGCAGCGTCATCTTTTTTAGCTTCTTCTCCACCACAGGCAGCAAGAGTTGCTGCAAGGCCAAGGGCCATCATGGTCGAGAATACTTTTTTCATTTTCATTTTTATTCCCCCATTTAATTAACTTTTCTTATGTAGTATTTTATCCTGCTAATGTAGTTTTGTCAAGTCGTATTTTGAATTTATTTTTATATGTAAGAATAAAAATACAATATCACTCTATATTTTCAAGGTCTTTGCAATTAAAGATGCGAGTTTTTACATTTACTTGCTAACCTTATCAGGCTAAAGCTTTATTTTTAGCCCAAGGTCTGTAAAATCTTAGACAAGCCTAGGCTTATTATTTTATTCTTGTATCTGGATAATATTCATTATTTTTTTTTGAAAATTTCTAGAAAAATAGGAAATATAAGCAATAGAATTTTTGATTTCTATTATAATTTAAGGATTGATATGGGAAATTTTGGGTAAAAAAACTAGCCCCTAAGGACTAGTCTTTAATCTTATTTTTTATCTACAAAGATCCTGCTTGATTTAGCTCCAACAAGCCTGTAATATTTTACTGGTCTACCTGAAGCATCTCCCATTCTGCCCTTTCTTTGGGTTACCTTTACCCCATTGTCAGAATAGTTCATGTGGATTATTGTATCTTCTTTTTTATTTAGGACAAAGCCTGTATGACCACCTGCTCCTAGAGAATTTCCTGGAGTACCTGATACGAATATATCACCGTAGTCGATTTCACTTTCCTTGATTTCATACATGACAGATCCCTTTGCTCCCATTGAAAATAGGGTTTCTGTGTTGCCTATATAGGCATCAGATTTTAGGAATCCTCCGTAAATTAGGGCTCTATATACAGCTGATGAGCAGTCTGCTTGTTTTTCTGAGTTTCTGCCAACACCCATATCATAAGTCATTCGTTTATTTTTGGCTTGGAACATCCAATCCATTACTGAGTCGATGTTTTTATTGCCCTTTACTTCATAACCTGTTCTTCTTGCAAGGCCCTTATCATCTGTAGTGTATTCTATGCCATTTTGTAGGTATTTAGAATTTCTAACTAGACCATTATCATCAAAGCAATAGAGCTTGCCCTCTATTTCCCAGACACCTTCTTGGAGATAACCATTTGCATTGGTATGGAAGGTCTTGCCTTCATGACTTACCCATGCATCTTTAGGATTTGTTGCTACTCCACGATTGTCAATTTCAAAGAATTTACCATTGGCTAGGGCAGTTTTTCCTATAACCATAGCTCCGGTTTTGTGGTCAAATACATAGGTATTATTATTTATTTCTTGGGCATTTTTTAAAAGCTTGCCGTCTTTGTCTGTCCTGTAGGTAAGGCCATCTAGGGTTAGCCATTCATTTTTAGGATTTGTTACTACTCCTGTTGCATTTACTGAGTAGAATTTATCATTTAGGATTAACTTCTTATTTGTTTGAAGTTTACCAGCATTGTCAAACATATAGTCATTGTCCCCAATTTTAATGATGCCTCTTGCTATTGAGCCATCATTTTGAGTACGGTAGACTGCACCATCTACATTAACCCATTTATTTGGACTTGTATTTATTTGACCAAGTTTGTTTACTTCATAATAGGTATTTTGTGTTACTAGCTTTTGATTTCTTTGTAGAATACCATCGTTATTAAAGAAGTATTTTTTATCTTTAATTTGGGTGATTCCTCTTACGATCACTCCATTACTTCCGTTGTAATAGATGTCTTTGCCTACATTTAGCCAAGCGTTTTTAGGATTTGATAGGGAACCCTTACTATTAGCCCTGTATATCCTATCTTTAAGCCTAATTGATTCATTTGTGACGATTTTGTTATTTCTAAAGTATTTGATTTCACCTTTGTTTTTAACAAAATAACCACTTGTGCTTGGTGCGTAGTATTTCTTTTCTTCTATTTGAGTTTGGCTATTGTGAATAATATTTGTAGCTTCATTGCTAACTTCGCCACTATTTGCTTCTGGTATGCTTAGGTCTGAATTATCATAATAAATTACATCAGCAAGCTTCTTAGGGTTTTCCTCAAGGACTTGATCAAGGCTATCATCTGTTTGATTTTGCTCTTGATTTTCTTCTACTGAAGGAGCTTGAGCTTGCTTTTCATCTACTAGTTCCTTGTTTTCTAGAGAGATTTCAGGGTCAGAAACAGCAGGCGCATCTAGGTCTTTGATTATTGGATCTAGGGCCTTAATTTTATCAAGTTCTGCCTTTTCTTCTGGATTTGTTTGAAGATCTGTGAAATTTTCACTTGTGATAAGTTCACTATTATCTGAACTGTCGATACTCTCTTTTAAGTCTAGCTTATAATCATTTTTAAAATCTTCGCTTGCGTAAGTTTTATTAGATAACAAGAAAGCTTGCGAAATAAGAAATGATGAGGCGAGTAGGACAGTTTTATTAATTTTTTTCATTGTCTTTACCTCACTTTTATTACAAATAATTTACAAAAATATAGTCTTTTACTCAAATTCTATTCCTATTATAATACAAAGCCAGAAAAAATGCAACAAAAAGGTTACAAATTTGTTAAGATTTGTAATTTTTTTTGCTAAAATACATATGCCTGCTAAAATAAGCTAGGCCATATCTTTTAAAAAAGCTTTAAAAATGGTATGATTGTATAAGAAATATCTATCACTTTTATCAAAATTTAAAATAAAGAGAGGATAAGCATGAAAAATAAAACTATAGTCCTAGCCCTTGCCCTAAGTATTTTAGTGACAGGCTGTAATGGAGCAAATCCTACTTCTTCAAAGGTCTCTGAAGAAACCATTGCCAAGGCCCTAGATAGCAAGGTCGACCTAGAAAAGGAAAAAGCAGCAGAAAAAAAGGAAAAAGCTGACGAAAAAACAGAAGAAGCGAAATTTGAAATAAACGGCGAAAACCTAAAGATGATGCTAAGAGACATCGGGGAGTTTGACCCATCTTTTGTTAGAAAATTAGATGATGATGACCTTATAGACCTCTATGAAAAGGCAGAGGAAATAAGCAAGGAAACAGGTTATTGGGATGTAAAAGACTTCTTCTTCCAAGAACTAGCCAAGGAAAACCCAGATACCTCCCTAAAATTCCCACTAGATTCAGTAGAAAGCAAATATAATTGGCAGGCCAGCCAAGATGACACCATAGGCAATAAATTTGAATACGAAAGAAACCTCATGGTAGAAAAAGGAGAAAACTACAACGAAGTATGGTCCTACACCGACCAAGAAGTAGAAGAAGCCTTCCATGAAGCCTACGAAAAAGACCCACTAGCCTACTATGATGACTATGTAAAAATGGCCTATGAAATTCTTTCAGGAAATGAAAATGAATCTCCAAGCCAAGATGATGAAGAGTCTGGTTCAAAATCAGAAGGTGCTGCAGATCCAGCAGATTACGAAAACCTACTCAAATTTGGTTCAAGCCAAAAAGACTACGATGCCATCAAAGATGCAATGGTAAACCATTACGAATTTGATAAGGCTATAGTTAAAGATATACCAAACAAGGACATAGACCTAGCCTACACCAGGGCCCAAAAACGCCTAGAAGAAACAGGCTTTGGAGACATAGGACTAGTCTTTGATGAACTAGGCAAATTATATCCAGGCGCATCTACACTCTATACTGGCAAAAACTAAAAACTTACAAAGCTAAAGACGAGGAAATCCTCGTCTTTTTGCATCTTTGTTTAAGATCTAACTAATCTTCTTTCTAAGTTCTAAAGCATGGTAAATAATATCAGTCCCAGATTTTTTAAAAGTCATATTCTTATAATTTTTGAAACCATTTTTATAGCAAGCCTTTAAAGAGCCAATATTTTCTTTAGCCACTTCTGCTGATATAAATTTACCACCTCTAGATTTAATAAATTTTTCCAAAGCAGAAATCAAGTCTGTCCCAAGGCCCTTGCCCCAAAATTCTTTTTTAAAAGTATAACCAATCCCCCAAAGATATCCATCCATTTTCCAGGTGCAAGCAGTGCCGATTATTTGATTATTTATTTTATCTAGCAAAATAAAATAAAAATCATCATCCCAATAAGGGCTATCATCAAGCACGCCGTTTTCAAAACAATCTCTCAACTCATCTCCATCCTTATAATATGGATCAGATAGGTATTTTCCAACATCAATATTTCCCCAAATCTTTGCAACTTGGTCTAAATCTTCTAAAGTCATGTCACGAATAATTAACCTATCCGTCATAAATCTATACTCCTCCATAAAAATCCTCTCCAAATTCTATATAGTAATATAATACCTCATAGGTCGATGTTTAATAAAAGCTTTTTCAAACCTATAAAATTGACCTATTTTAGAAAGTATTTTCACATTCCTTGGACCTTGTTTCTATCTCTTTGCAGCGTATATTGACTAAAAAGGGGGATTTATGATAGTTGATAATATAAAAAACTTAGGAAAATATGAACAAGTCCACAATCAGATAAAGAATATAATAAATTTCTTGGAAAATTTTGACAAAAATGATTTTAAAACACGAAGAATTGATATAAATAATAATCTTTTTGCTTCTCTTCAGACCTATGAGCCCCTTAAGGCTTGCGAAAAGGAATTTGAAGTCCATAAAGACTATATAGACCTTCAATACATAGTGACTTCTTCTGAAAGAATAGACTTTGCCACAGAAGATTCTTATGGTAAGGCTTATGAAATGGATAAGGATGGGGATTTCTTTTTGACAAATGATATAAAAAACTTCTCAAAACTCATCCTTAATGAGGGAGACTTCGCTATCTTCTTCCCTGGCGAATTCCACAAACCAGCTTGTGCCCTAGAAGATAGTAGCCAAGTTAAAAAAATCGTATTTAAAATCAAGGCCTAATAAAAAGGTGGTAAGATTTAGAAAAAATTTCTAAGTTTACCACCTTTTTATTAATTTATTTGCCTAAGGCCCTTAGAATCTAACTCATATACCCTATCAAAGACCTCCCTTATGAAGTTCCTATCGTGAGATACAGCAATTATAGCTCCTTTGTAAGATTTAAGACTTTCTATGATCTCTGGCTGGGAAGTTGGGGATAAGTTTCTGGTCGGCTCATCTAAAAGCAATACCTCTGCCTTATCCATATTCATCTTAGCAAAAAATACCTTGGCCTTTTGGCCGCCTGATAGGCTCTTTAGACTTCTTTCCATCTCCTGTCTGGTGAAATTAAGGCTTCCAAGCAAGTTTGCCACCCTAGTTTTTTCATCCTTAGATCCAGTCCTAGCAAGAAAACTTATGGCAGTTTCTGTATCTTTCAAGTAAGTGGAATAATCCTGTGGCATATAGGCAACTTTAAGCTTAGAATTCCTAAGCTCTCGGTAAATCTCTTTTAAAAGACTAGTTTTGCCTGCACCATTCTTGCCAACCAGGCAGATTTTCTCAGGTCCTATCATTTTTACTTCTATATTTTCAGATAATTTCTTATCTCCCACCCTAAGCTCATCCAATCTAAAATCCAAAAGCTCCTTTGATTTAGGAATTTCTATCTTATCATCAAAAAATATCCCAATCGCATCTTCCACATCAGGTCTTAAGGTAATTTTTTCCCTTTCCTTATTAAGCCTCTTGCCAAGAGCCTTGACACTTGCCATCTTATCCTTAAGATTTTTGCCTTCTATATCATTTTTTGTGGCATTTATAGCATGATTTACAGAATCATAGACCTTCCTATACCTGGCAGCCTTTTTGTCAAATTCCTCCCTTTCCTTCTTGGCCCTCATGCCTTGAATCCTCAGCTGGTTTTCCCTATCCCCTATATAAATGTCATAGGGCCCATTAAAGATAGTATGCCTTGGGGCCTGCCTCCTGTGGACCTGCTCCAAATGGACAATCCTATTTGCTACATCCCTTAAGAGGGCTGGATCATGGGATACAAATATTAGGGGAATTTCCATCTTTTTCATAATTTTAGAAAGAAAGTTAAGGGAATCATAATCAAGATCATTGCTAGGTTCATCAAATAAAAATAGGGTCGGATCCTTTAAAATTTCAAACAAAAGGATAATTTTAACCCTCTCACCACCTGAAAGATCTCTTAGCTTCATATTTCCAAAAATCAAATCTTCCCCAAGTTCAAATTTATCTAGGTAGCGATAAAATTTATTATAATCTAAGAGATTTGGATCAAGAATCCTTCCCATATAAGAAGAAACTTCCATATCTAGGTATTTTTCATCCAGGCTTTGGGGAAAATATCCAATGATTTCATCCTTCTTGTGGATTTCTCCCCTAATTTGGCAATATTTCGAAACCTCTACCTTATCCACAAGAGCCTTAAGAAGAATCGACTTGCCATTGCCCTCTTCACCGATAAGTCCGACCTTATCTCCAGGATTTAGAGCAAGATCAAAATTTTCAAACAATTTTCTATCGTCTTTAATCAAGTTAATATCTAAGTTTTTAATCTGTAACATATATCCTCCTCGGATGATATGCCACTTATGAATAATATCTTATTTTCTTATAATTTAAATAAATTTTCACAAAAAAAGTCCGTCCCAAGTGAACAGACCTATCCTAAAAAGAATAATCTTATCCACAATATGGCATACCAAAACACGCCAAGGCAAAGCCTTAGCAAAATCAGTATCTATTTCCATATTGCTTATAAAATCATCTATATATTTCTCCTTATTTGTTTATGAAGTTACTATACTGGTTTTGTAAGAAATTCAAAGTATAAGTATTTACCTACTAAAATAAAAATACTCCCCCTTATTCACTACTTGACTTTTAGCTTAAAAATAATTATAATTTAGTTAGAAAGTAAGAATTTCTAACCTAGGAGGTTTTATTATGTTAGTAGAACTAAAAGCTAAATCACAAGTAACTATCCCAAAAGATATTGTAAATTCTATGGAATTAAATCAAGGAGATCAATTTGAAGTGATTGAAGATGATGGGAAAATTGTCCTAGTTCCAGTTGCAGTCTACCCAGAACACGTCATAAAAAAATTAAAAGCCCAGGTAAAAGAAATCAAAGACTCTATAAAAAATGGAGAAACTCCTGTTTTTGATTCTATAGACTCACTCTTTGAAGACTTAGATAAGTAATGACCTATAATATAACCTATTCGTAGGCTTTTAAAAAGAATTATAAAAGACTATCTGATACTGAAAAGAAACAAACTAAAAAGAAAATAAAGTTTTTTGTAGAAAATCCCACCCATCCATCTTTAAGAACCAAGAAAATTCAAGGTACAGATGGTATCTGGGAATCTTCTATAAATATGGATATCAGGATTATTTGGTTTTACGAAAATAATGAATTGATATTTCTATTAGATATCGGACATCATGATATTTTGGATAAATTTTATGGTGATATCTGAAAATATCTTTTTGCATTCTCAAAAATCACCTTATATATCAAACTAAGACCCAAGCACGTGCTCGGGTCTTTTCTTGAGATTTTACTTATCTCTGTATTCTCCTGTTATTAGTTTTGATGAGATCCAGGCGTCATCGCCTATATTTAGCCAATATCTCTCGCCATCGCTTACTACGTCGTAGACGTGGTAAACTTCTCCCCTGTAGACATCTCCGTATTTTTCTGAGTTCATGTCTGGAGCTGTCCTTGCTTGACCGTTTCCTGTGTCGATTTTAAAAGACTTGTTTAGGAAGTCTTCTGGCTTATAGATTTCTGTGTATTTTGGATTGCCATTTTCGCCGTAGGAATTATTTTTTCTCATATCATCTAGGTCGTAGTCGGTGCTTGCCTCTAAATCTTCCGGATGATTTTCCCTATTTTTCGCGAACTTTTCGCCATTATTTCCAGCCTTGGCTTTTTTGTATATGTCTTTTATTTTTTGTGAATTTGGGATGATTTTTAGGTAAGTTTCAGCTAGGCTTTGAGCTGTTATATAATCTTCATCTTCCATATAGGAATTTAGGTCGCTTACCAATTTTTTTTCTATGTCTGCTAGGTTTTTCTGGGCCTTGGTATGGAGGTCTACCTCTTCTTCTGGGATTGATTTGAATTTCTCTGCAGCCTCGTTGTAGTCTTCGCTGTAGTAGGCATCTATGGCCTGGTCGTAGATTTCTTGATAGGATGCACTACCGTTTTGATCTGTGGCTGCTTTTTTATCTTTTTTGGCTCCAAAATATCCTACAGCCACTACCACTGTTAGGACTATTAGGCAAAAGCCCGCTATAAGGGCGTAGACTAGGGTATTTTTCTTTTCCTTTTCTTGGGTATTTGAGAAATCTTCTCCACTTTTATCGTGTCTTTTGGCCCTCCTATTTTTATCAAGCTCTCTGTCCAGGTCTTTTTGGAAGTCTTGACCTAGCCTTTCGGTTTGGCTTCTTTTTTTGATTACTATGAAGGATGCCTTGCTTAGGTCAGTTTTTTCCCTTTCCTGGTTTTCTTCTATTTTTGGACTTTTAGGGATTTCTTGCCTAGTTTTTTCTATTTCTTTTTTACCAAAATCAGTAAGATTTTTTGGGCTTTCTTTTTTGATTTGACCTAGATCTGTATCTTTATTTTCTCTTGGATTTTCTTTTTTAAGGTCTGAAGGCTCTTCTTTTTTGGCTTGATCTAGCTTTTGCTTTTGAAAATCAAGAGGCTTTTCTTCTTTCTCTGCTTGTGGATTTTTATCTTCTAGAATTATTGGTGTAGAAGTCTTATCCTCTTCTATTGGAGATTCTTTATTTTCTTCTATTTTGGAAGTCTCTGGGAGGCTTGGCTCTTCCCTTTTCTCCTCATTTTTTTCTATTATCTCTTCTATTTTTTCTTTATCTATAATCCTTGTTTGGCCTAGGTCTTCTTGGTCTTTTCCTAATTTCTTTCCACAAGCTTCACAGAATTTGGCATCTTTATCATTCCTATAAGCACAGCTTGGGCAAGGAATGCGGTCATCTTTAACTTCTTCGATTTTTTCGCCTTCTTCTAATTTCAATCCGCAAGCCTCGCAGAATTTAGCGTCTATATCATTTTCATAGCCACATTTGGGGCAAGTTTTTGCATCTGTTAATTTTTCTTCTTTGACTTGCGGCTTTATTTCTTCTAATTTTGATCCGCAGTTTTCACAAAACTTGGCGTCTTTTTCGTTTTCATATCCGCAGTTTTTACAAATCATTGAGAACTCCTTTTCTCTACTGGATTAGGATAATTATATCACATCTTGATTTTTTTTACTAGAAAAGACCCAGCTTAGGGCCGGGCCTTTGTATGATTAGTCTCTAAATTCTCCTGTGACAAGTTTGGATGATATCCAACCCTTGCCTATATTTAGCCAATATCTGCCGCCATCGTTGTAGACTTCGCCTACCTTGTAGGTTTCGTTGCGGTTAACATAGCCTGCTACTCCTGAGTTTAGGCTTGGTTCTGTCCTTATCTCACCCATGTTGGCATCGATCTTGATGGTTTTGTTTAAGAAGTCGCTTTCGCTGTAGACTTCTGTATAGGCTGGGTTGCCATTTTGGCCGTAAGAATTTGTTCTTCTTAGGTATTCCTTGTCGTAGTTTTTACTTGACTTATTAGATTCTTCCTCAGTTTCTTTTTCTTCTTCCTTTGGAGTCTCTTCTTTTTTCTCGCTTGTTTCTTCTTCTTTTTGGTCTTCTGTATCTTTATTTTCTTCAGTATCTTTTAATTTAGAGCTGATTTCCTTTATATTTTTAGCATCAGCATTGGCCTTTAGGTATTCATCAGCAAGTTCTTTGGCCTTAGCCTCATCATTTGCTTCTATTAGCTCATTTATCTTAGCTTCTACGTCTTTTTCTATATCTTTTACCTGCTTTTGAGCCTTTTTATAAAAGTCACCACTAGCTTCTGGTATGGCATTTAAAATCTTAAGCGCACTTAAGTAATCCCCATCTTTTATAGTTTCATCAGCTTTTTCTAGGGCTTGTTTGTAGAGGGCTTCGTTATCCTTTACTTGCTCTTCTACTTGTTTTTGAGGAGTCTCCTCTTTCTTTGAACCGAGGTTGGCAAAGTAGGAGAAAATTATGGCTGCCACAGCAAATATCAATATTCCACCGAATATCATACCTACTGTTATTAGGTCCATGTCCTTTTCTTTCCTATTTTCTCTTTTTCTGATGACTATTTTCTCATCATCAGCCTTTTGGCTTCTTCTTTGTCTTCTTCTATCTCTTTGGTCAGATTTTTCTAATTCTTGTCCGCAATTTTCACAGATTTTCTTGCCATCTTCATTTTCATGGCCACAATTTTTACAAATCATAAAATCTCCTTTACTATCTTCTCATATTATTATATCACAAGTTGACTAAAATTATTAGTTTATCAGGGATTTTTTTAAGATTTGCCTAAAATTTCTTCATTTGTTTAGATTATCTGTATAAAAGCTTAGGTCTTGAACTGTTTCTAGGACCCCCTTATAGGCCCCTTTCTTATCTCTGACTGCAAAATATCCAATTGCTATATCCTTACCTCCAATATTTTTTACAAGCTTGAAGGAATCTCTTTTGCCTTCCTTAAAGTCCTTGATAAGGCCCCTAACTATAGGCTCAACTTGAGGAGGGTGGCAAGAATAGACTTCTCTACCTAGGGATGACTTTGGCCTTTTGAATAATTTTGCCCCCTCGTGATTATTGTAATAAGAATTTATATCATTTTCATCAACAAAGGTTATTTCAATTTCCATGGTATCTAGCATGGCTTCTAGCTGGTCAATCCTCATCTTACCCTTGGCAAAATGTATATAATTATCATCTGCTAAGGCCTTGCTCGCTGTTTCTTCTTGATTATAGGCTACTAGGTCGTGGTCATAATCTGCTAGGTCTTCGTAAAGGATAGCTAAATCTTGGCTTGTTAGGGTATCTTTCATAAGAGGATAGAGGATATTTTCCTCCTTGTAGGTCATCTCCTTAGCCCTTTCGATAGATTTTTCTAATAGGTCTTCATTTTGTAATTTCAAAGCCTTTTTGATATTATTTACAATCTCAATATCCACAGCCCACATGACATCAGAAGGGCCCGGCTTATTATATTTAGCCTTTAGGATTGGGTAGATGAGGTCTCCCTTTTTCTTGTAATGCTTGGCTAAAATTCCTCTTAGCTTTTCAAAATCTCCATCATGGTTTTCTAATATTTCTTTTATCTTTTGATTTTCTCTAGCAAAGTAGGAAATAAATGGAATGTCATCATAGGATGTTTTTTCATTTTCATTTTCAGTCATCCCATGGAAAAGACTTGAGTGAACATCGCAAAGCTTTCTGACCTCAGCCTTGTCCATGCCAGATGCCAAGAGCTCTTCTTCTGCATCCATTATCTCCGCTGATGAAACTCCCTCAAAGTTTGCCCTAAAATCAGCCCTCACACTTTCAAGATCTTCGCCAGCTGTAAGTCTTTCTATAAAGGACTTGATGAGTTTTTTCCTTTCTATGACTTCTGGGTCTTGGGATGAATCAATCACCTCATAGCCAAGCCCCCTTAGCTTATCTTCAAGATTTTCTATCTTCATCATTGAGGCCCCACGCTTTAGGCTCATCTTCTTGCCTACTGTACTTACCATTAGCGGATTGGCCAAGGCATTGAAACCTAGGTCTATTAGGTCGTTTTTTAGTTTGTCATTATCTTTTATTAGATCTGCCACTGGCATATTTATATCAATTATCATAAAATCCTCCTAATCTTACCATAATTATATCACCATAGATAATGATTATCAGTAACATTTGTTACATTTTTTAATTTTTTACAAAAATACAAAGCCAGACTACATGGTCTTGGTAGGTAACTTTGTGGATTTGGTGGGGAAGGATTGGGAGGATGTCGCCCTTTTTGAGCTTAATTTCTTCTCCTTCGATTTCAAGAATAGCAGATCCTTCTACTATTTTTACTATTTCAAGCTCTTCCTGATCATAATAGTCTGTAACTTGGTCAAGGGAGCTAGTTCTTAGGATTTTTATTTTATCATTTTCAAAGATTATTTCTTCTATTTCTTTATCTTTATCGAAGTTTATATTTTCGTAGATGTTGTAGATTTTCATATTTCTCCTTAAAAAAAGCAGCTCTTAACAAGCTGCTGATTTTTTCTTTAATCCCATTAGGAGTGTCCCGATTGCAAGTCCATAGGCTAGGCCCTTTGCTAGGTCTGGGATATTGGGGTTTTGGTTTATTACTAAGGCTAGGACTAAAAAGGCAAGTCCTACCCTTGTTGGGTTTTGGATTTTTTTCATTCTGTCATCCTTTCAAATTCTATGGAGAATTTCTTGAGGATTTTCTTCTCTAGTCTTGATACGGTCATCTGGCTTATATCCAGGCTTTCTGCTATGTCTACCTGAGTTCTGCCTTCGTAGTATCTGAGTTCTAGGATTTGCTTTTCTAGGTCGGTGAGCCTTTCTTTTGACTTGTCTATCATATCTTTTAGCTCGATTGAGTCGAAGTTTTTGTCTTCTTCGCCGACTATATCTGCTAAGTCTATGGCATTTTCTCCCTTTTGGACCTGGTATTTCATGTCCAAGGATTGAGGAGTGTAGACCTTGCTTGCTTCCATGGTTTCTAGGATTGTCTCTTCATCTTCTCCCAGATAGTCGGCTATGTCCTTGGTTGTTGGAACCCTTTGAAGCTCTTGGGTCAGAGTCTTCTTGGCTGTATTTATCTTTTTGTAGAGATTTTGGATGCGTCTTGGCACTCTTATTACCCAGCCCTTGTCCCTAAAATATCTCTTTAGCTCGCCCATGATTGTTGGGGTGGCAAAGGATGAAAAGGCATAGCCCTTTGATGGGTCAAACCTATCTACTGCATTGATTAGGCCAAGGCTTGCCACCTGGTAGAGGTCGTCTTTTTCTATGCCCTTGCCTACGTATTTGTTTGATAGGATATCGACTATATACATGTGCTCTTCGATGAGCTCATCTCTTAGCTTCTTGTCCCTAGTTTTGGCAAATTCTTCAAATTTCTGGTTGATTTCATCCTTACGTTCTTGGCTTTCCTTAGTCATAAGTCTTCCTCATACTTATTTTTAGGAAATCTTCTCCTGTTTCAAGGTCATCTGCTAGGGCCTTTAGAATGGCATCTCTCATTGATATTGCCTTTGGATCAGCTGTCTTATCCTTGCCCCTTACTTCTATGGATAGGGCATCTTTTTCTACTAGGAAGTCTATTTTTACATCTTCTTCTGTTATTTTGTAGTTTATGGCCTCGCTTACTAGGACTTTGAGGTCTTCGATTTGTTCTATATCAAAGTCAAGGTCTGAGCCAAGGCCTGCCACAAAGAGCCTTAAGGCCTTGAGGTAGAGGCTATTTTGTGGTAGTTTTATGCTTATTTTTTCCATGTCTACTCCATATTGAAGACTTCTGTTAGGTCTGTTATCTTAAAGAGCTTGTAGATATTTTCTTTTGGGTTTTTTATTGTGGTTTTATAGCCCTTTTCATTTACAAGCTTGTATATTTTCATAAATTGGCCAAGGCCTGTTGAGTCTAGGTAGTCCAAATTCTCTAAATCTATGCTTAGGTCCTTGTCTATGTCTCTTAGGTTTTCTTCGATGAAGTCCCTGAATTTTTCTTCAGAATAGACGTCTAGGTCACCTTCAACTTTTACTAATAAGTGGTCGTCTTTGTCAATAATAAAGCTTTGAAACATTTTATTCCTCTTCTTCTAGTGTGTTGTCATATTTGGTTACTGAAACAATCTTATCCTTATCATTGGCTAGATTTTTAAGTTTTACACCTACGGTATTTCTACCTGTTGTAGATATATCTCTTACACTTAGTCTAATCATATCGCCTGTTAGTGATACCATCATTATATCTGTATCTAAATCTACTGCCAAGCTGTCTACTAATTGACCTGTCTTTTCGGTTATCTTGTGGCATCTGACACCCTTTCCTCCCCTATTTTGGTTTTTGAAATTGGTGAAGGAGGTCTTCTTGCCGTAACCATTTTCTGTCACAACTAGAAGATAAGTTTCATCGCCCTTGATATTCATTGATACTACTTCATCACCCTTATCAAGCTTGATTGCTCTAACTCCTGCTGCCGCTCTTCCCATGCTTCTAACATCTTTGGTGTTAAATTGGATGGTCATACCGTTTTTTGTGGAAATAATTAGCTCTTCATCCTTTTCGATTTGTCTAACTGATATTAACTTATCGTCATCCTTGAGGGAGATAGCTATGATGCCATTTCTTCTAATCTTAGTAAAGTTTTCTGCATCAGTTTTCTTTATCTGACCATTTTTGGTTTGAAGAACCATCTGGCTATCCTTGCTTAATTCAGATAGGGTCACCATTTCGGTGATTTTCTCGCCACTTTCTAGGTTTAGGATGTTGATTATCGCTTGACCCCTGGATGTGCGGCTGCCTTCTGGAATCTTGTAGGCTTCTAGAGAGTAAACCTTGCCCATTGATGTGAAGAATAAGAGGTCTTCGTGGGTGTTGGTTGTGATTATCTTTTTGATGAAATCGCCCTCTTTGGTATTGCCTGCTGCAATTCCCTTGCCTCCCCTATTTTGTACCTTGTAGGTATCTATAGGAAGTCTTTTGATATATCCTTCCTTGGTTAGGGTTATTAGGATATCTTCTTCTTCAATTAGTTCTGTTATGTCCATCTCTCCCTCATCTGGGACTATTTTTGTCCTTCTATCATCGGCGTATTTTTCTTTGATTTCAGTCATTTCATCGATGATTAGGTTGATTAGGGTTTCTTCAGAGTTTAGGATTGAAAGTAGGTATTCAATTGTTCTTGCTAGCTCATCATTTTCTGCATTTAGCTTTTCAATTTCTAGTCCTGATAGGCGTTTTAGTTGCATGTCTAAGATGGCTTGGGATTGGATATCTGTTAGCTTGTATTTGTCGTAGAAGATTTTCTTGATTTGGTCATTGTCATAGGATGATCTGATTATCTTGATGATCTCATCTATGTGGTCAATGGCTATGATAAGACCTTCTACTATGTGCTTACGGTCCCTGGCCTTTGATAGGTCAAATGTAGTCCTTCTGGTTACTACTTCCTTTTGGTGGTCTACGTAATATTCGATTAATTCTTTTAGATTTAGAATCTTTGGCTCGCCTCCAACTAGGGCTAGGTTTATGATACCGAAAGTATTTTCTAGTTGGGTGTATTTGTAGAGGTTGTTTAGGACGATGTTGGCATTGGAATCTCTCTTGATTTCAACTACTATCCTCATTCCTTTTCTGTCTGATTCATCTCTGATGTCAGATATACCATCTACCCTCTTTTCCTTTACTAGGTCGGCGATTTTTTCGATTAGTCTTGCCTTATTTACCTGGTAAGGGATTTCTGAGATTATGATTCTTTCCCTATTTTTCTTGAAGGGCTCGATTCTTGCTACTGCCCTTTGCTTAATCTTGCCCCTGCCTGTGTGGTAGGCATCTTTTATGCCGGATTTTCCTAGGATTAGGGCACCTGTTGGGAAGTCTGGACCTGGGATTATTTTTATCAGGTCATCTATGGATATTTCTGGGTCTTTCATGTAGGCTACACAAGCATCGATTGCTTCGCCTAGGTTGTGTGGGGCCATGTTTGTGGCCATTCCTACTGCTATACCATTTGACCCATTTACTAGTAGGTTTGGAAATCTTGATGGAAGGACTGATGGCTCTAGCTCTTCTTCATCGAAGTTTGGCACGAAGTCAACTGTATCCTTGTTTATATCCCTTAGCATTTCCTTGGCTATCTTGCTCATTCTGACTTCTGTATAACGCATGGCTGCTGCCGCATCCCCGTCTATGGAACCGAAGTTACCTTGGCCTTGGGCAAGTGGATATCTGGTTGAGAAGTCTTGGGCTAGCCTTACTAGGGCATAATAGATTGCAGAGTCGCCGTGAGGGTGAAATTTACCCATTACATCTCCGACTACCCTGGCTGATTTTCTGGTTGGTTTATTTGGATCAAGGCCCAGTAGCTGCATGTCATAGAGGATTCTCCTATGAACTGGCTTAAGGCCATCACGCACATCTGGTAGGGCTCTTGATACTATTACAGACATTGAGTACTCAAGATAAGATGTTTTCATCTTGGTTTCAAGGTCTATATTCATTATATTTTGATTTTCTGTCATTTTGCCTCCTATACGTCTATATCTTTAACGTACTTGGCGTTTTCTTGGATGAAGTTACGTCTAGGTTCTACCTTTTCTCCCATGAGGAGGGCGAAGGTGTCATCGGTTGTGGTTGATTCCATATCTTCTACTACCCTTAGGAGGACACGCCTGTCTGGATCCATGGTTGTTTCCCATAATTGTTCGGCATTCATTTCACCAAGACCCTTGTATCTGTTGATCTTGTAGTTGTCTACTCCAAACTCTTTGATTACCTTATCTCTCTCATCATCTGAATAAACGTATCTTTCCTTCTTGCCTACGCTTATCCTGTATAAGGGTGGGAGGGCTACATATACGTGGCCTTCGTCGATTAAATCCTTCATATATCTGTAGAAGAAGGTTAAAAGCAAGGTTCTGATGTGGGCACCGTCGACGTCCGCATCGGTCATGATTATGATCTTGCCGTAGCGAAGTTTTTCTAGGTCAAATTCCTTGCCTATGCCTGTACCGAAGGCTGTGATCATGTTTTTGATCTCTTCTGAGTTTAGGACCCTGTCTAGGTGGGCCTTTTCTACATTCATTATCTTTCCTCTTAGAGGAAGGATGGCTTGGATTCTATTATCTCTACCACCTTTGGCAGAACCTCCCGCAGAATTACCCTCGACTATAAAGATTTCGTTTTCGCCAATGTCTGTTGATTGGCAGTCGGCAAGCTTGCCTGGAAGGGTAGCAGAATCTAGGATTGACCTCTTACGGGTTAAATCTCTTGCCTTTCTAGCTGCTTCTCTGGCACGTCTGCTGGCAAGGGCCTTGTCTAATATGGCCTTGGCTGGCTTTGGATTTTCTTCAAGGAAGGCTTGTAAGTGTTCTGTAATAAAGGTATCTACAGCACCCCTTACCTCTGAGTTTCCAAGCTTGGATTTGGTTTGACCTTCAAATTGAGGTTCAGATATTTTTACAGAAATTACTGCTGTAATTCCCTCTCTTATGTCCTCACCTTGGAGGTTATCTTCGTTATCTTTTAGGAAATTATATTTTCTTGCGTAATCATTTACAGTTCTTGTAAGTGATGACCTAAGTCCTGCCAAGTGGCTTCCGCCCTCTGGGGTTTGGATGTTGTTGGCATAGGATAGGATGTTTTCGCTATAAGCATCTGTATATTGGAAGGCAAATTCAACTTCGACATCTTCTTGGTAACCATCAAAGTGTGGAATCATCTCCATTATTGGGTCTTTATTCCTATTTAAATAGGCTACAAATTCTGATATTCCTCCTTCAAATTTGAAGCTTGTTAGGAAATCTTCTCTTTGGTCTTCAAAGATAATTTCTACTCCCTTATTTAAGAAGGCCATTTCCCTAAACCTATTTTCTAGGATTGTCCTGTCATAGATTGTTGTATCAAAGATTGTTCCATCTGCCTTGAAGGTGATTTTTGTACCAGTTTCGTCAGTGTCGCCTATTACTTCTATATCTTTTGTGACCTGGCCTCTGGCAAATTCCATCCTATAGATGTGGCCATCTCTTTTTACTTCTGCTATTAGGTATTCAGAAAGGGCGTTTACTACTGAAACACCTACACCGTGAAGACCTCCTGATACCTTGTAGGCTGAGTCGTCAAACTTACCACCAGCGTGGAGGACTGTAAGAACGGTCTCTAGGGTTGATTTGTGGGTTGTTGGGTGTTCTTTGACTGGGATTCCTGATCCGTCATCTTCTACACTTACAACATTGTCCTTGTCTATGGTAACTTTTATGTAGTCACAACGTCCGGCTAGGGCCTCATCTACCGAGTTATCTACTACTTCGTAGACTAGGTGGTGAAGTCCCCTCTGGCTGGTTGATCCTATATACATACCAGGTCTTAGACGAACGGGTTCTAGTCCCTCTAAGACCCTGATATTACCAGCATCATAATTATTTTCTGTCATACTTATCCTTTCTAATTCTGCCATCCTTGATATATGATATCTTATCAGCTGGCACTTCTTCTAGACTCTTGGTGTTGGTGGCTGTGATTATAGTTTGGTAGTCAGCTAGGTTTTCTAATAAGAATTTCGACCTAGATTCATCTAACTCTGAAAATACATCATCAAGTAAAATTACAGCCCTATCCCCGCTTATCTCCCTTAAAAGCCTTACCTCGGCTAGCTTTATATTGATAATTGCTGATCTCTGCTGGCCTTGAGAGGCGAAGAGCCTGGTGTTTTTGCCATTTATTTTGATAATTATATCATCTCTGTGGATGCCAGACTTCGTTGTTTGGTATCTTAAATCCTCATCCCTACTTGCTAAAAACTTCTCCTGATATTCTTCAAGACTACTTGCCTTTATATCCGGTATATATTCTATCTCTAGCTTTTCAGCCCCCTTAGTTAGGGCATTTTGGAAGTCATTGGCATATTTTTCTACATAGCCTATAAATTTATTTCTTCTCTTATAAATTTTGTAGGCTTCTCTTACCAAGGACTGGTCAAAAGCATCTAGCTGCTCTTTGAAAAATGAGGAAGATCTATTTTTTAGCAATTTATTTCTAGAATAAAGAAGCTTATCATAGTCTTTTTTGACCTGCTTATAGGAAAAATCAATGCTTGTTATGATTTCATCTAAGAGGTCCCTCCTAAGATTTGGTCCTTCCTTTATAATAAGGAGGTCTTCTGGAGTGAATAAGACTAGCTTGAATAATGATCTTAAATCCTTGTTCCTTGTATATTTTACTTCATTTACGAAAATATTCTTATCAGAAGAATCTACTTCTATCCTTACTTGTTTAAAGGAGCGGCCCTTTCTAATGGTGCCAGCAAGCTCCATCCTTTCCTGGCCAAACTGAATTAAATCCTTATCCCTTAGCTTCTTAAAGGAAGTGGCATTGGCTAGGTAATAACAAGATTCAAGAAGATTTGTCTTGCCCTGGGCATTGTCCCCTATAAAGATATTTATATTATCATTGAAACTTACATTTTCATAGAAATAATTCCTAAAATTGTATAATTTTATATCTTGTATCCACATTATTTGATTATAATCTTGTAATCATCAAAGATTACAAAGTCGCCTGGGTGGACTTTCTTGCCAGCTACAAAGCAAGGCTCATCGTTTAGGATGATGCCTTCTTCTTTGATTATGGCCTTGGCAATGCCTCCTGTTGGCACTAGGTTTAGGACCTTTAGGAGGTCCTTTAGCTTTATTTCCTTACTTTCAAATTCAATTATTTCCATAAGGGCCTCACTTAGCAAGTCTAACTGGTAGGACTAGGTAGGTATAGTCTTCACCCTCATGACTTGAATCTGTTGGGTAGATTAGACATGGGTTTAGGCTTGATTTGAAATTTAGCTTGATTTTTTCACTATCACAAGCCTTGACCCCATCCTGCATGTATTTGGCATTGAAGGCTATATCAAGGCCCTCGCCCTCTTGATCTACTTCTATAACTTCTTTTACATCACCGATTTCAGAATTTGACATGATTGTCATCATGCCCTCATCGATATTGACCCTGATAAGGTTGGCCCTGCCTGGGTCTGAAAGGACTTGGGCCCTGTCTAGGGCAGATGTTAACTCTCTTTTTTCTAGGACTATGGATGTTTCTGATATATCATTTATTATATTTCTGTAGTCGATATAATTTTTATCTATTACCTTGCATAACATAGTAGTGGATTCTGATACAAACATCAAGTCGTTGTCATTTTTATAAAGACTAGTTTTGCTATCATCTGAAACTATCCTTGACCATTCTAAAAGTGATCTCTTTGGAATAATGTATTCAGTATTTTCAAAATCTGCTGGATAATCTAGGGCAAGCTTCTTAAGGGCTACCCTATAGCCGTCAAGGGCTACCATATTTAGGGACCCTTCCTTTAATTCAAAGAGAATTCCTGTTAGGGCAAGCTTTGTTTCATCAAGGCTTGTAGCAAATTCTGTTTGATTTATAGATCTTTTTAGCTTGTCATTATCTATTTTTATAGGCATAGAATCTGGCTTTTTGATTTCTTCCTTCTCAAAATATTCAAAGGATATGAGGTTAAAGTTTGATCTCTTGCACTTGATATTAATCTTGCTATTTTCAAGCTCAATCTTTACAAGCTCATCTGGAAGCTTTCTTATTATATTACTAATGAGGTCTGCCTTTACAGCCATCACTCCTTCTTCTATAATATTGGCTTTGGCATAAGTTTTGATTGAGATTTCTCCATCGAAAGAAGTCAATGAGAGTCCATCCTTATCAGCGCTAAAGTATATTAATTCATGGATTTGTATATTGGTTGACTTGGATACGGCCCTATTGGCAATATTGATTGCTCCTAGTAGATCTTTTTGTTTGATTTCAAATTTCATGGTTGCTCCTTAACTATTATTTAAACTTAGTAGTATTAGTAGTAGGGAGTGTATAAATGTGGATATCTTTTATTGATATTAGTATTTCAAGCTTCATTGATGTGAATATCTCCTTGATATCTCTATGAATAAATGGCTAGTTTTCCACACTTTCCCCAAGAGATTTTTGAAGATTTGTAAAATTTAACTTATCAACAGACTTATCCACAAGATTATACACAAATCACTCTTTTATTTCTTTTATTAGAGATTCGATCTCGTTTTTTATGTCGTTATCTTCTTCCATCATCAGGCTAATTTTATCTATGCCGTGGATGACAGTTGTATGGTCCCTATCAAAGGCATTTGCAATAGTTACTAGGCTATCATCAAGAAGTTCTCTAGCTATAAACATGGCTATCTGCCTAGGATTGACTATTTCCTTCTTGCGGCTTTTGCCCTTAAGGTCGGAAAGCTTTATATTGTACTTACTTGCTACAGCCTGCTGGATATCGCCAATAGATAGCTTTTTCTTGGTATTTTTAACCCTAGTTCCCACACCCTTTATGGCATCTTCCATAGATACCTCTATCCTGCCGTCGCTTTTGGCATAGGCAATGGCTGTAGAAAGAGCTCCTTCCAGGTCTCTGATATTTGTGTCAATCTCATGGGCTATATAGGAAAGGATTGAATTATCAATAATTGCTCCCAAATCCTCAAGCTTTTTCTGAAGGATTGCCACCCTTGTTTCATAATCAGGCCTTGAGATATCTGCTATAATACCGTAGTTAAACCTTGAAACTAGCCTATCTTCTAGGTGTTTGATCTCTCTTGGTGGCTTATCTGAGGTTATAACTATTTGCTTGCCTGCATTGTAGAGGTCGTTAAAGGTATGGAAAAATTCCTCCTGGGTCGCCTCCTTATTGGCGATAAATTGGATATCATCTATAAGAAGGATATCAACTGACCTGTACCTGGACCTAAATTCTTGGTTCTTATTAGTCCTAAGGGCTGCTATCATCTCATTTGTAAACTTTTCACTAGATAGATACATGACATAGACATCATCCCTAGCTTCTAGTACCTGGTGGGCAATAGCCTGGATTAAGTGGGTCTTGCCAAGACCGCTATCCCCGTAGATAAAGAGGGGATTGTAGACTTTTGACTGCTCCCTCCTAGAAATAGTGTCAGCGACAGCCTGGCTAATAGATAGGGCGTATTGGTTGGATTTGCCTTGGACAAAATTTTCAAAGACATTGGCCTCCTCAAGCTGAGGTCTAGGGTAGGATTTAACCTTATCAATTCTCATCTGCCCATCCCCATCATATTCCTTGCCTAGGGTAAGGATCTTATCATAATCATCCCCATCCTTGGCCACAACCCTAACCTCAAGACTAGCTCCAATCTTATCTTCAATAGCATAAAGGGCCTCTTGTAACTTTGGAAGCCATATGCCATCAAAAATAAAGAGGGTGTCCTTCTTAGGAATTTCTAGATAAAGGGTGCCTTCATGCAAATTTAGGGGCTTTAGTATGTTAATCCATGTATTAAATTGCTGTGAATCGGTAACATGCATTTTCATTTCATTTTTTAATTCATTGGTAATGAATTCTAAACTTCGCATATAAACCTTCCTTTCTTACGGCTTATCCACATAGATAAAAGTCTTTAAATTTAGCTCTTATATAAAAAAATAGACAGCTTATCCCCAAAATAGGGATAAGTTGTGGATAAGTCCCTTGTTGATAAAAATAATCTTGATATTTAAAGCAAAATTAGGATAAGCAAAAAATTTTATATGTAAAAAATCAATCTTATCCACAAAATAATCTAAAATTAATGTTCAAAACTAAGTTTTACCCTTACTTTTACACAAGCAATTATACCATAAACAAGCCATTAATTCAACTTATCCACAAGAAGTAGATAAAAATATGGATAAGTCCCAAGTCATAAAAAGCAAAGCCCCAAAATCATTGTTGATATGTGGATAAGTCTGTGTATTTATTTAAATTTTGTATAAGAAAAATCAAATTTCCCTTGATTTTAGGATTTAAAAGTCAAAATAATCAGTCAAGTAAAAAAATATTCAGTCCAAATTTTATCTTGAAAATATGTGGATAAAATATTATCAAGAATCTTATCCACAATTAATATTTATACCAAAAATCCCAGGGAAAAAGAATAATTTTTAATTTTTCCCCTAATACTTATGCAAATATTAGGAAAAATTTATAAAGGCTCTTTTCTTTTGGAAAATACTTATAAAAAAATAATAAAAACCTTGACATATATGCTTATTTTCAATATAATAGTAAGAGTCAAAAATTATAGGAGGTGTAAAGATGAAAAGAACCTATCAACCAAATAGAAGAAAAAGATCTAAAGATCACGGTTTTAGAAAAAGAATGTCTTCTCCAGGCGGAAGAAGAGTACTTAAAGCTAGAAGAAAGAAAAACAGAAAAAGACTTTCAGCTTAATCTTTATAAGTAAAGAAGCTCTTAATGGAAAAAAGACTAAGCTTAAGGAAAGACAAAGACTTCCAGAAAGTCTACAAAAAAAACTTTGCATGTTATAATAGAGATTTCACAGTTCTAGTCAAAGATAACGGAACAAAGACTCCAAGATTTGGTTTCACAATCAGCAAGAAAATTGGCAAGGCGCATACCAGAAATTCTCTAAAAAGAAAGCTTAGAGAGATAATAAGGTTACATTACAAAAATCTCAATGGAGTAGATATAGTAATAATACCCAAAAAGCATACCACAGAATTTGACTACCAAAAATTAAAATCCTCTCTAGGTCATGCTCTTAACCAGGCATTTAAGAAAAAAAAGATATACTATGCTAAATAAAGTTTTTATAAAAATGATAAGATTTTATCAAAAATTCATTTCTCCACAATTAGGCAGTTCAAAATGCAAATACTACCCTACTTGTTCCAACTATGCCCTAGAGGCCTTTAGGAAATACGGGCCAGTAAAGGCTTTTTTTATGTCTTTGTGGAGAATTTTAAGATGTAATCCATTTTCAAAGGGCGGCTATGACCCAGTAAAATAAAATCTAGCCAGTTAATACCACAGATAAAAAACGGAGAAAATATGTTCAATTTTATAGCGATAATACTTGGTAAGCTCATGAGGTTCATCTATGATATCCTCTCAGCAAACTTCACAGAGCCAGGATCTGTAAGTTTCTATGCCTTATCAATAATCATAATGACCCTACTAGTAAGTCTTATGACAATACCAATAACCATATCAAGCCAAAAACAAGCAGAAAAAGCAAGAAGATTCAAGCCAAAAATGGACGAAATCCAAAAAAAATACGGCTATGACCAACAAGTTCTGCAAAAAAAGATGCAAGAACTCTACAAAGAAGAAGGCGTAGGACCAGGACTTGGAGGATGTCTACCAATGCTAATCCAACTGCTCGTAATAATAGCCCTCTTTAGAGTAATGCAAAATACCACAAAGTACGTATTCCCAGAAGGAGTAACCCACCTAAAAACCAACTTCTTTTGGATCGAAAACCTACTAAACCCAGACCCACTATGGTATGGTCTACCCCTACTAACATCCCTATCACAATTTGGTGTAACCTTATTCTCAATGAAGACAAACCCACAAATGCAACAGCAAGGCGGGGCAATGGGATCAATGAACACAATGATGCTAGTAATGCCACTAGCTTACTACTTCTTCTTTGTGAAACTCCCAGCAGGTCTTCCCCTATACTACACCCTATCATCAGTCTTTAGATTAATAATAATGGTAGGAATGCACTTATTTATGAGTAAAGATGAGGCAACAGAAAAATGAAAAAATCAGTAATCAAATCAGCAAAAACAGCCGACGAAGCTATAAAACTAGCCCTAGATGAAATAGGCAAAAAGAGAAGCGAAGTAAGCATAGAAATCCTAGAAGAAGCATCAGCAGGCTTCTTAGGACTCATAGGCGGCAAGGATGCCCTAGTAAGAGTATCCTATGAAGAAGACATCAAGGAAGTTTTAGACGACCTAAAAAGCGAAATAGAAGTCGAATCCTTCAAAGAAGCCAGCAAAGACTACGACGTCAAAGAAAGAAGCAGCTACTTCCAAAAAGAAGAAGGCCTAGAAGAAGAAAAAGAAACAATCACAGAAAAAGCCAAAGACCTAGGCGAAAAAGTCACAGAAGAAGCCAAAGATTTTGGTGAAAAAGTCACAGAAGAAGCTCAAGACCTAGGTGAAACAGTCAAAGATAAATTCGAAGAAGTAAAAGAAAAAGCAGAAGAAGGTGTAGACCAACTAATCGAAGATATCAAAGAAGACGGTCAAGAACTAGAAAACGCAATAGATGAAGTAGAAACAAGAGACTACGCCCTAAACAAAAAGCGTTCAAACATTGACAACTACTACAAAGCCAAAGAGCTCTTAGAAGAAATTCTAAAAGCTATGCACTTTGAAAACACAAGCGTCATCGGCAACCTCGACGGCCAACTAATCAAGCTAGAAGCAAAAGTAGATGAAAATGACACAGGCATCGCCATAGGCAAAAGCGGATCCACCCTAGATGCCATAGAATTCATAATCAGAAAAGCCATCGACTCAAGAGCCAACAGCCTAAGAGTAAACGTAGACATCAACGGCTACAAAAAGCGTCGTGACGAAAAAATCGTAAGACTAGCAAGAGAAACAGCAGAAAAAGTAGCCAAAAGCCAAAAATCATGGAACTTACGCTACATGAACTCCTACGAAAGACGCCTAGCCCACGAAGAAATCAGCAAACACAAAAACGTAACAAGCCACTCAGAAGGCCGCGAACCACAAAGATACGTAGTAGTAGACTATGTAGAAGAATAAAGATAAGAGTACTCGAAAGGGTGCTCTTTTTTAATGAAAGGATAAAAATGACTTACAAAGAAATAAAAGAAAGCCTAGAAAAATACGCCAAAGATAATTATAAAGACCTAATAAAAGCCATAATAAGCCTAGAAAGCCCAGAAACAAGCGAAGAGAAATTAGAAGAAATATATAATTACTACATGGAAAATGATGAGGTAAGGCTCTTAAGTGATGAAATTTTGGAGAGTTTGTAGGATATAATGCTATAGATGATTTTATAAAAATCTAAATTCTGATATAATTAATGTTAAGATTATAGTTTTATTTTAGCTAGAATTAATAAGAGAGTTTTTAAACTAATTGGAGAATATTATGAATAAGTTATTTGATGAATCAGATCCAAAATCAATAGAAAATTATGCTAAAAAATTAATAGGATATAGTTTTTCAGATGTTATTTATAGTGTCTCAAATAATGAATATGATTATAACATGCTAGTTGATTATTATAAATCACCTTATGGAAAAGGGTCATTAGGTAATTTACTAGAAAGATTATATTTTTTTTATCAACCAAATAGTGATTCAAGACCAGATTTTCCGGAAGCGGGTGTAGAGCTTAAAGTAACCCCATATGAATATACCAAAAAAGGCGATATAAAGGCTGGTGAAAGACTTGTAATAACAATGATACCATTTGATAGGCCTTTAAATAATGATATAATGCAGTCACATTTGCTTTCAAAATTAGAGTTGATATTATTTATTTTCTATTATAGAAATAAAGAACTATTAAGAACTGATTATAAAATTGGTTATGTGAATTTATTTCATATGCTTAGTGAAAAAACTAAAGAAGATTTTGAAATTATAAAAGATGATTATAAAAAAATAATAGATAAAATAAAAGCTGGAAAGGCGCATGAATTATCTGAAGGAGATACATTATACTTAGGAGCTTGCACTAAAGGAGCTACAGCTAAATCTAGTTATAGAAGTCAATATTATAGCAATATACCTGCAAAGAGTCGAGCTTTTTCTTTAAAACAATCATACATGAAATATGTTTTAAATCACTATATATTAAATGAAGTCGAAACATATGAAAGGGCTTTTGCTGAAGAAGAAATAGAAAATTCTGATTTTGAAAGCCTAGTGCTAAATAAGATTAATAATTATGTAGGCTATAAAGTTGAAGATTTATATAAAGAGTATAATATTAAATCTGGAACAAAATCTAGAAATCACTTACTTATTATGAGGCTTTTGGGAGTAAATACAGATAATGCCCAAGAGTTTGTCAAAGCAAATATTCAAATTAAAACAATTAGAGTAAAAAACAGCGGAGTATTAAGAGAGCATATGTCTTTTCCTAATTTTGTTATAGAAGAATTTATAGATGAAGACTGGGAAGAATCGGAAGTATATGAATTGTTTTCTCAAACAAAATTTATTTTTGTTGTTTTTAAAGAAGATGGCAATGGTGATGATATTTTGATGGGAGCTAAATTCTGGACTATGCCTATTTCAGACTTAGACAATGAAGGTAAGAAAGAATGGCGAATGTTCCAAGATAAATTTATATCTGGTATCAACTTTGAAGTAAAAGAAACCAATAATGGTGACTATAGAATAGATAATGATATACCAAAAGCTAGTCAAACAGAAATATTTCATGTTAGATTACATAGTAGTAATACAGGATATGTAATAGATGGTAAAAGGTATGGTAAGGGTAAAGACTCAGATATGGATACTTTGCCAAATGGAGATAAGATGACTAAACAATGTTTTTGGCTTAATAAAGATTATGTTAAAAATCAGATTGATGATTTAATATAGAAAGAGGATAGATGAAACTTAGTGTAGTAGAGTTATTTGCAGGTGTTGGTGGATTTAGAGTTGGCTTAAATGATATTAAGTCGTTTGATTATGAAACGGGCCTTGCAATTGAAAATAGAGATTGGGATTTTGTGTGGGCAAATCAATTTGAACCAGCATATAAAACCCAAGATGCATATGAATGTTACGCAAAAAGATTTGGTAAAGAAGATGTTTCGAATCTTGATATAAATTTAGTAGATAAAAAAATTATCCCAGACCATAGTTTACTTGTGGGAGGTTTTCCTTGCCAAGATTATTCTGTAGCAAGGTCCTTATCAAATGAACAAGGTATAGAAGGTAAAAAAGGTGTTTTATTTTGGCAAATTAGAGATACTCTGATTGAAAAAAATACTCCTTTTGTACTTCTTGAAAATGTTGACAGATTATTAAAATCTCCTGCCTCTATGAGAGGAAGAGATTTTGCTATAATGTTAAAAACCTTGGATGATTTAGGTTATAACGTAATTTGGAGAATGATTAATGCAGGAGAATATTCTATGCCACAAAAAAGACGTAGGGTATTTATATTTGCATTTAAAAATGATACAAAATTCTCTAAACAATTAGTCGATAAGGAATTAAATGAAATTCTTAAGGATAATTTTATTAATAAATTATTCCCTATAAATATGGAAGAAAAAAATAATAAATTGATAAGATTAGAAGAATACAAAGATATAGCAGATGTTTCAGATAATTATAAAGATGGGAAATTTTTTGAAACAGGGGTTATGATTAATCAAGAAGTTTTTACAAGTGAATTAGAACCAATAAGCGAAGATATTTATCCACTTAGCAAAGTTCTTATGGAAGCTAATTATTATAATTTAGCCGACTTATCAGCTTATGTAGTAGAAGATGAAAAACTAGATAAATGGAAATATCTAAAAGGATCCAAAAGGATTGAAAGAACTAATAAGAATGGTCACAAATATGTTTATAGTGAAGGCTCAATGTCCTTTCCTGAAGATTTAAATTCACCAGCTAGAACCATGCTCACAAGCGAGGGAACTTTAAATAGGTCATCCCATATAATATATGATGAAAATATTAAAAAATATAGGATTTTAACAGAAATTGAAGCTGAATTAATACAGATGTTTCCACCAAATTGGACAAATACAATGCCAAAAAGAAAAAGATATTTTATGATGGGTAATGCTCTAGTAACAGGAATTATCAATAGAATGGAAGCTGATTTAAGAGAAATAATATTAGGGGAAGATTAATCATAATTAGTAGAAAGATTATGGTGCAGAATAGGTGATTTTATTCCAATAATTGAATTTTCAATGCTTGATAAATTATAAAAATCATAAAAATTTTGTTACTAATAAAAGACAAGGCAGTAGTTCGCACCTACTGCCTTTTTTAATGTCTTGATTATCATGGAGAATCGCAATCTTTCTTTTCCTTGATATGGGTCAAGGGCTTTTTTGATTTAAGAGGTGGCTTCTCTTGCTTTTATTATATATAGAATTGCTTATATTTCAAATTCTCTCCCATATGGTCCAACATATTGACTTAAAAAATTAGATTTAGCTACTAAGTTAACAAAAGCTCTTAAAAAATATCATAGAGATTAAGTTTTATTTTGTGCTAAAATATATCAAACTTCTCCACATGGAGGTCGTTTTCTAGGAAGGTGATGAAGTTGTTTAGCTCTTCCTTATCCTTTGGATAGAAGTTGAAGTTTAGGATGAATTTGTCATCTTTAAATCTTAGGTTGTAGCCTTTTTTGTGGAGGTTGTTTTCTTCGACGTAGGTGTCGATTTTTTCTAGGATTTTGGAGTCTTTTGATTCTATTAGGGCTGTGTATTGGGTGTGTCTTTGGAAGATTTCTCCTTTGAACATATAGGATTGGAAGAAGACTATGAAGCAGGTGGCTATGATTCCTATGAAGTACATCCCTGCTCCAAAGGCCATGCCTATGATGGATGTGGTCCAGATGCCTGCTGCTGTGGTAAGTCCTGTGACCCCGTAGTTTTTTACGAAAATTAGGCCTGCTCCTAAGAATCCTACTCCTGATACGATTTGGGCTGCAACTCTTGCTGCATCGAAGTGTTTGACATCGTAAAAGCCGTATTTGGAGATTATCATGGCAAGGCATGCTCCTAGGCAGACTAGGGTGTGGGTTCTGGATCCTGCTGATTTGTTTTTGTATTCTCTTTCTGTTCCTATTATGAAGCCTGATGCCAGGGCGAGGGTCATCCTTGCTAGGAGGTAGAGGTTGAAGATGTATGATTTGTCCATTGGGTCCTTCTTTTATTTTTAATAAGAAAAGCTTGAGTTTTTGCTCAAGCCTTTTGTTTTTAGTTTTCACCTTCTATGTGGTAGCCGGTGTGGGTTTTTACTGGTTCTACTGTTAGTCTAGCTATGTTGTAGGCGTGGTCTCCGATTCTTTCCATGGTTGATAGGATGTCGTTGAAGACGTAGCTTGCCATTGTTGTGATGTCTAGACCTTGTTTTAGTCTCTTGTAGTGGGACTTTCTTAGTTTTACTTCCATTAGGTCAAGGGCGGCTTCGTCTTCTTTTAGCTTGTTATATTTGGCTAAGTCTTTTAGCTCGAAGACTTCTACTGCGCTTGCTATGTTGTTTATTACTAGATCGTAGATTTCGTTTAGGTCTGCTACCGCTTCTTCATTGTAGGATGAACCTGATTCTAGGATTTCGTTGAAGTATTCTGCTAGGTTTTCTCCTAGGTCTGATATTCTTTCGACGTTGATTTGGACTTGTAGGTAGGATTGTAGCTCTGCTTCTATGTCTACTGGAGCCTGGTTTTGTGCAAAGTTTAGTAGGTAGGCTTGGATTTTGGTGTCCATATCGTTGACCATTGACTCAGCTTCTTTGACTGTTTGGTAGTATTTTTTGTCTTTGGTGTTTAGGTATTCCTTGCTGGCCTTGATTGTTTCTAGGGCTACTACTGATTCCTGGATGATGGCTGTCCTTATTTGATCTAGGGCTGCTGCTGGGAATTTTTCTATTAGCATTTCATCAAGTTCTAGGTTGCCTAGGTCGGTTAGGATTGAATCCTTGCCTGGTATTATGTGTCTTAAGAGCCTTGCTGTTTGGCTGATTAGTGGCAAGAAGACTACCATACCTATGAAGTTGAAGGTGAAGTGTCCTACCGCTATGGTCATGAGCTTGTTGGCTCCAATGGCTGCTGCTATGTGTTCTACTAGAATTTTGTATGGGTTTAGGAAGATTAAGAAGATCAATGACACTGACACATTAAAGAGGATGTGGAAGAGTGATGTTCTTTTTGCTGATAGGGATCCTCCAAGGCTTGCTAGGATTGCTGTGATACAGGTACCTATGTTTGCACCAAACATGAGTGCTAGGGCGACGTTTAGGTCTATTGCCCCTGATGCAAAGAGGGACTGGGCTATACCGATGAAGGCTGATGATGATTGGATTAGGGCTGTGAGGGCCGCACCGATTATTACTGCTATGATTGGGTTTTGGGCCATATTTGCTACTACATCTTCAAAGCCTGGCACATCCTTTAGGGCTGTGAGGGATCCTCCCATCATTTCTAGACCTATGAATAATAGGCCAAAACCGACTAAGATTTCTCCTATGTATTTATTTTTTCTTCTGGCTGAGAACATGAAGATACCTACACCGATTAGGGCTATGAAGTAGGCGAAGTATCCTAGATCAAAACCTATTAAGATTGATGTGACTGTGGTACCTATATTTGCTCCAAGGGTTATACCTATGGCTTGTTCTAGGCTCATGATGCCTGCTCTTACGAAGCTTATGGCTATTACTGTTGTTGCTGATGATGATTGGATAAGTCCTGTTATAAAGATTCCGACAAAGACACCCTTGATTGGATTTGAGGTGTATTTTTCTACATAGCCTCTTAATTTTGGGCCTGCAAAGTTGGTTAGGGCATCACCCATTAGACTTATACCAAATAAGAATATGGCTAGCCCACCTGCGATTAGGTTCCATTCTAGGCTAGACAGTGACGATAATTGCATATTTCCTCCAAAAAAATTTTTGCGATTATTCGCTAAGGACTTTTGAATCTGGTCCCCTAAATAAAAATTATTTAGATTATCTTAATAAACTATACTTCTAATATATCATAATTTAGCCTTAAAACCAAAGATTTTATCATATTTTTTTATAAGATTTCATATTTTTTTAAAAATTCTTTACAAAGGGCTTGTTTCTATGAGTTATAGGTCCTATAAATGTTGACAAATTCCTATTTTCTATTATAATCCTTATGTTAAAGACCACTAGTCAAAGTAGTGGATTATCACTAATTTTATAAGGAGGAATGATGGCAAGTACAATAGCAGCTATATCTACTCCAGCAGGGACTGGTGGGATATCAATTGTCAGAATGAGCGGGGATAAGTCCCTGGAGATTATTAATAAGATTTTTAGGCCTCTTAATAAAAGGCCGGTTGACCCTGATAAGGACAATAGGTATTTGCGTTATGGAAATATCGTAAATAAGGATGGGGATGTTATAGATGAGGTGATGGTGGCCTTTATGAAGGGGCCTGGCACCTATACTAGAGAAGATGTGTGCGAGATTAACTGCCACGGGTCTTTTATTTCTGTAAGAGAGATTTTAAACCTTCTCCTAGATCAGGGCTGCGAACTTGCAGAGCCTGGTGAATTTACCAAGAGGGCCTTTCTTAATGGAAGGATTGACCTTTCTCAGGCTGAGGCTGTTCTTGATATTATTAATTCGACTAATAAGCTTTCAGCAAGCCAAGGTATCAGCCACTTGCAAGGCTCTCTTAGCAAGAAGATTGAAGATATCAGAAATGACTTAAAAGAAGGCCTTGCCCGCCTAGAATATTCTATTAATTTTACAGAAGATGGGGAAGATTTGCCTGTGTCAGATATAGAAGCCTATTTGATCAAGGCTAAGGATAAGATTGATGAGCTTTCTTCTACTTCTAATAAGGGAAAGCTTGTAAAAGATGGTATAAATACGACAATTATCGGTAAGCCAAATGTTGGCAAGTCTTCACTTATGAATGTCCTTCTTGATGAAAATAGGGCTATTGTTACAGATATACCAGGTACTACCCGTGACCTCATTACAGAATATATTTCTCTTGGAGATTTCACCCTTAAGATTAACGATACAGCAGGGATTAGGGATACTAATGATTTGGTTGAAAAAATCGGAGTTGATAAGTCAATCGATTTGGTAGATAAGTCTGACCTTATCCTTGCAATTTTTGACCTATCTAGGGATTTTGATGAAGAAGATCAAAAGATTTTAGACCTTATCAAGGATAAGAACGCTATAATTATCCTCAATAAGACTGACCTTGACCCTGTTTTTGATGAAAAAGTTTTTGATCTAAACCTACCAATCATTAGGACATCTATGACCGACCTTTTGGGTATAAAGGAATTGGAAGATACAATTAGAGATATTTTTGATACCAAGGATTTAAATAGGGAATCAGTCCTTATTACCAATACTAGACATGAAAGGCTCCTAGCTTCTGCTAGGGAAAAGCTTGCTTCATCCCTAAAAGATATGCAGATGGGTGTGCCTATAGATGCTTGTGAGGTGGACCTATCTTCTGCCTATGAAGATCTGGGTCTAATAATTGGTGAGAGTGTATCAGGAGAGATAATGGATAAAGTATTTAAGGAGTTTTGCGTTGGAAAATAGAAAATATAAGGCTGGGTCCTATGATGTAGTAGTCGTTGGGGCTGGCCATGCAGGATGTGAAGCGGGTCTTGCAGCAGCTAGACTTGGCATGAAGACTCTTGTCCTTACCACATCTATGGAATCAGTGGCAGATATGCCTTGCAATCCAAATATAGGTGGTACAGGCAAGGGCCATATAGTAAGAGAAATTGACGCCCTGGGCGGAGAAATGGCAATAAATATTGATAAGACCTTCATCCAATCAAGGATGCTCAATACCTCAAAGGGACCTGCTGTTCATTCGCTAAGGGTTCAGGCTGATAAGAGACGCTACCACGAAGAGATGAAAAAGGTCCTCGAGGATGAGCCAAAGCTCGATTTATTTGAGCAGGAAGTAGATAAGATTAATTATGAAGATGGAAAAATTGTTTCATGTGAAACAGTTCAAGGGGCAATCTTTGCAACAAAGGCTCTTATAATTTGTACAGGCACCTACCTAAATGGAACAATATTAATCGGTGATTATGCTAAAGTAAGTGGCCCTCATGGCTTATCAGCAGCGACCTTTTTAAGCGATTCCTTAGAGGAAATGGGCTTTTATATCCGCAGATTTAAGACAGGAACACCAGCCAGAATTCATAGGTCTTCCGTAAATTATGAAAAGACTACAGTCCAAGCGGGCGATAGCGAAGTAATACCATTTTCCTTTATAAATGAAGGCAAGGACTTTTCTGACAGGCAGCAAGAAAATTGTTTCCTAACTTATACCACAGAAAAGACCAAGGAAATAATCATGGATAATCTTGACAGGTCACCAATTTATGGGGGCAAGGTCAAGGGCATAGGTCCTAGGTATTGTCCATCAATTGAAGATAAGATGGTAAGATTCCCAGATAGGGACATCCACCAAGTCTTTATCGAACCAGAAAGTCTTTCAACAAATGAGATGTATGTTCAAGGTGTTTCATCATCCCTACCTCAAGAGGTTCAGGAAGAATTTTACAGGACAATTATCGGTCTTGAAGATGTAAAAATTATGAGACCTGCCTACGCTATCGAATATGACATGATCGATACCAGACAGCTAAAGAGAACCTTGGAATCAAAAGACTATGAAGGTCTATATTTTGCAGGCCAAATCAATGGCTCATCTGGCTATGAGGAAGCTGCAGGCCAGGGCCTTGTGGCAGGTATCAATGCTGCCCTTAAGATTAAGGGTGAGGATGAATTTATCCTAGATAGGTCAGATGCCTATATTGGAGTTCTAATCGATGACCTAGTCACAGAAGGAACTAATGAGCCTTATAGGATGATGACTTCAAGATGTGAGTACAGGCTAACTATGAGACAGGACAATGCCGATCAAAGATTATCCAAAAAGGGCCATGACATAGGTCTTGTATCTGATGAACGCTATCAAAAGATGCTTGATAAGAGGGCTATGATAGAAGCTGAAATAGAAAGGCTTAAAAACGTCCACATCACACCAAAGGATGAAACAAACAAGGCCTTAGAAGAAATGGGCTCTACTATCCTTAACAAGGGTCTAAGCCTATATGAACTTATCAAAAGACCAGAAATCACCTATCAGATGACAGAAATTTTTGACTCAGAAAGGCCAGACCTTCCTAAGTATATAAAAATCCAAGTACAAACAGAAATCAAATACGAAGGCTATATTAAAAAGCAAATGGCTGATATAGAAAAATTCAAGAAGCTAGAAGGTCATAAATTATCAGCAGATATCGACTACAGCCAAATAAAAGGCCTTAAAAAGGAATCAGCAGAAAAACTTAACGAAATCAAACCAGAATCAATCGGCCAAGCTAGCCGTATATCTGGAGTAAGTCCAGCTGATGTTAACGTGCTTTTAATAAGACTAAAGACAGGAGAGCTTTATGGATAAGAAGTATCAGATTTATACAGACTATCTTTTGGAGGTCAATTCCCATACAAATTTAACAACAATCACAGACCCAGAAGAAATTGACCTTAAACATTTTAAGGATTCCCTTACAGTCTTAGACTATATAAAGGAAGGCGATAAGGTCCTAGACATAGGTGCTGGGGCTGGTTTTCCTGGAATACCTTTAAGGATAGAAAAAGATTTTGACCTAACCCTGATTGATTCTGTAAATAAAAAGGTCAACTTCATGAACCAAGTAATAGAAAAGCTTGACTTAAAAAATGCAAGGGCCATCCACACAAGAGCAGAAGATTTTGCCAAGGACCATAGGGAGGGCTTTGATGTGGTAGTATCTCGTGCTGTGGCAAATATGGCAACCCTTTCTGAGCTATGTCTGCCTTTCGTAAAAGTCGGCGGGTTATTCATTGCCCTTAAGGGGCCAAAGGCAGATGAGGAAGTAAAAAATGCTGCTAATGCCTTAGAGATTTTGGGCGGAGAAGTGATAAAAATGGAAAAGCTCGACCTTGCTGGCAATGAAAGGGTAAATGTCATTGTCAAAAAGCTAAGATCGTGCAAGAAAAGCTACCCAAGGGGACAAAATCTCCCAAAGAGAAAACCCCTTTAGCCTTTCATATGAAACAAAGGAGTCTATATGAAATTTTTAAAATCATTACTTATTATAGTATTATTTCTGGCCTTTAATATAATAATAGATGCTCTCACAGGTGTCTTTATTCCAGGCCTTTTAGCAGTCCTAAAAACAGGAGACTTCCTTAAGTCTGCTAACTATATGGTCTACGGGCTTTTGGCAGGCCAGTTGGTTAAGCTTACCATCCTTGCCATATACATGGATAAGCGTGATAAGACATTTTATAGAAATTTTGGTCAAAGGTATATAAAAAATGAAAAACTAGAAAATCCTTTAAGATTTGTGGGAATCGGCTTAGGTACAGTTGGCTTTGGTCTACTCTTAACGAATATTATAATGAAAGCTATGGCAGGTACTGACCTATTAACATCAGCTCTCAAGCTTATGGAAAATGCCTTTAATGCTCAGACAAATCTTGATGGTCTAGTATTAATACTTACAGTTGCAGTTGGGGCACCAATAGTCGAAGAGCTTCTTTTTAGGGGAGTCCTCTTTGAAGAATTAAATAGGTATGTTTCTGTAAAGACTACTATTTTTCTAACTGCTTTAATTTTTGGTTTATATCATTTTAATATCCTCCAATCTCCAAACACCTTGGTAATGGGCTTGGTAATGGCATGGACCTATTACAAGACAAGGTCCATAAAGGCTTCAATTATAATCCATGCTACAAATAATATCCTCGCCTTGATACCGATAATAGACCAAGGTCTTAGCCCAATAGGACTTGCTATCTATATAATATTTATGGTCATAGGAATATATTCACTAAATACACTTAGGCAAAGAGCCTAGGTGTTTTTTGTTTCACAAAATTAGATTTTATGACTAATAGGAGTAAAATATAAGTAGAAAAGTTTCACATGAAACATTAAGGCGGTTGAAATGAAAGCTATAATTTATTCGGTAGGGACAGAAATCCTACTAGGATCGATACTAGATACAAATTCTAAATTTATCGCAGAAAGGCTCCAGGACCTAGGCATAAATTTATATAAGATGGAAACAATCGGTGATAATCCGGATAGACTCTATCAAGGATTAAAGGAAGCAGATGGGGTCTATGATTATATTTTTATAACAGGTGGCCTTGGACCTACAGAAGATGACATAACAAAAGAAGTCGCCGTTAAGGTCTGTGGTCTAGAGGATGAAATGGTCCTTGACTCATATTCCTATGAAGAACTACAAAAATACTTTGATAATAGGAATAGGGCTATGGAAGTAAATAGAAAGCAAGCAATATTTCCAAGATCAGCGGTGATTTTAAAAAACACCCAAGGGACAGCACCTGGTTGCATCCTAGAATCAAAAAATAAGTCTAAGTACATACTTATGCCTGGCCCACCTAATGAGATGAGAAATATGTTTGATACCGAAGTTACTCCTAGAATTAGGACTGATAGGCTTATAAGGTCTATAAACTGTAAGATAGGCCTACTCGGTGAATGGGATGTGGCAAGTAGGATTGACCTATCAGGAGCTGATCCAACTATAAGCCCTTATGCCAAAACTAGTGGGGTTGAGCTAAGGATAACAGCATCTGCCCCTGATGAAGAGATACTAAATGAGTCTTTAGAAAGGGGTCTAAAAAGTGTAAAAGATGCCTTTGGGGGCTTAGTCCTAACTACAGATGATAGGGCCCGTGAAGCAGTCTTAATAGATGAACTAAGAAATAAGGGCCAGACAGTCTCTACTGCTGAATCAATAACAGGAGGCCTAATCGCAAGCTCTATCATAGATATAAGTGGGGCAAGCGATGTGCTAAAAGAATCCTTTGTGACTTATTCTAATGAAGCCAAGCACAGGATATTAGGTGTTTCATATGAAACAATTGATAAGTATGATGTGGTAAGCAAGGAAGTTGTAAGCGAGATGCTCGATGGCCTTGATTCTGACTTAAGAATTGCCACATCTGGTTATGCCCATTTGGGTGTAGCCTATGTAGGAGTCTCCTACAAGGGAAATAAATATATAAAGGAAGTAAAAGTCAAGGGCGATCGCAACAAGGTAAGAAGAGTATGCAAGAATAAAGTCATTGACATGAGTATTTTAATAGTAAGAGGTGTTTATGAAGATTATATCAGTTTTTAACCAAAAGGGAGGAGTAGGAAAGACCACTACAGTTGTAAATCTGGCAGTTGCCCTTGCCTACCTAGATAAGAAGGTCCTAGTAATAGATATGGATCCCCAGGCCAACGCGACAACAGGTCTTGGCATAGATAAGAATAAGCTAGAATCTTCTATCTATGATTTGTTCTACCTATTTAGCCCTGAAGAGGAAATAGTAGTTGAAGCGGAAAATGAAGAAGAAATAGAAGAAGAAAATTCTGATGCAAGCGAGGAAGACTACCAAGTGGTGGGAGAAGATATTGAAGAGAAAATCGACCTAGACCCATATATTATAAAAACAAAATCGGGTGTAGATTTAATTCCTTCAGAAAATTCCCTATCAGGCCTTGAGGTGGAACTGGTAGAACTTGACCCACTAGAAAGAACCCAAAAGCTTAAGGAAATAATAGGTGCAATTAACAAAGATTATGACTTTGTCTTAATTGACCTACCACCATCCTTAGGACTTTTGTCAATAAATGCCCTAGTAGCATCAAATTCAATAATTATCCCAATACAGACAGAATACTATGCTTTAGAGGGGGTAAGCGAGCTTATGAATACTTTCGAGCTTGTAAAAGAATCCCTAAATAAGGACCTATATGTGGAGGGAGTACTCTTATCAATGTTTGATAAAAGGACAAAACTTGCCTATGAGGTAGTAGAAGAAGTTAAAAAATATTTCAAGTCCAAAGTCTTTATGACAATGATTCCAAGAAATGTAAAATTAGCTGAAGCTCCATCACATGGTCAGTCAGCAGTAGAATATGATCCTAAAAGCCAGGGAGCCATGGCCTACATCAGCCTAGCCCAAGAAATTTCGGAGGATATATGAACAAGAAAAGAAGCCTAGGCAGGGGTCTATCATCTCTGATACCAGAAGCAAAAGAAGTAGATCAAGAAGGCAAGATAATAAAGGTAAGCCTAGACAAAATAAAGCCACGAGAAGGTCAGCCAAGAAAAAACTTTGACCAAAAGGGCTTAGAAGATTTGGCAAGGTCAATAAAAGAATATGGTCTATTAAACCCAATCAGCCTATCAAAAGTTGACGACCACTACGAAATCCTTGCAGGGGAGCGTAGGTTTAGGGCAAGCCTTCTAAATGGGGCTACAGAAATAGAAGCTATAATCAAAGACTATGAAGATAAGGATATAGAAATCCTATCCCTTATAGAAAATGTCCAAAGAGAAGATTTATCATCTATTGAAGAAGCCTCAGCCTATAAGAAGCTTTACGAAAAATATAAGCTAACCCAAGATCAAATAGCAGAAAAGATGGGCAAGTCCAGGTCCTATATAGCCAATACCATGCGACTTTTAAAGCTTGAAGAAGATGAAAAGGAAGCCCTAAACAAGGGAGAGATTTCATCATCCCAAGCCAGAAGCCTCTTATCCCTAAAAGATGAAGAGGACAGGAAAAAGGCCCTGGATGATTACAAGAATAAGAAAACAGTTGTAAGAGAGGTAGAAGAACTATCAAGGGCCAAGGCTGAGGAGAAAAAAACAGAAACTATCCAAGCTGAAAAAGTTGAAGCAAAAAAAGGGCCTGATAAAGCCAATGAAAAACACAAGGGCAAATATCTAGACTTAAGTAAGGATAATAAAGAAGATAAGGAAGAAAAGAAGGACAATATTCCAAACCTTGACCAACTTCTCTTTGATGATTTTGAAGAAAAATTCATGGATAAGCTTGCAACAAAAGTATCCATCAAAAAGGATAAGGACACCTATAGGCTTGTAATAGATTGCTATTCTATAGAAGATTTAGAAAATATTTATAAGAGGCTTGGAGAAGATGATTAATACTTATTCATTTGAAAAGCTTTTAGCTGAGATTAAAAAGCCAAGCGCAAATCCAGGCGGAGGAGCCTTAGTAATCATGGTTGCCAATATGGCAGTAAATCTAATTTTTATGATGGATAAGAAGGACTACGGGGGCTTAGAAAAGCAGGCGAATGTTTCACGTGAAACACTAAATCATATCTCAGACCTACTCACAAATCTTGCTGATGAAGATATAGAATATGCGACCATCTTGGTAGAAAAGTGCATTAAAGAAAAAAATGTCGATGAAAAATATTTTATAGATGCCACAAGGCCTCAGATTAAACTTAACACCTTGGCCCTTGAAGCAATGAAGCACTTGGGATTTTTCTTAGAACATGGCAAGACCTACACTATTTCAGACGGAGAGATAGCAAATATTCTCCTTAAAGCTGTAATTGATGCCAGTCTTCCAACTATAAAATTAAATTTAAGGCAAACAAGTTTTAAGTATAATATAGAAGAAGTAGAAAAAGAGGCTAGAAGGCTTTATGAAAAAAATCGTATTATTATAGAAAGAAGGAAATCTTGACAGGATTATATATAGGAATGGGATGCTTGGCACTTGTCATAGTCATACAATTTGCCATGATCAAGTCCCTACAAAATAGAACACGCAGACAAAAACAAAGATATGACCACCTCCTAAGGGGAAATGACCCAGATGTAAATATAGAAGAGCTTTTAAATAGGCTAAATGACCAGATAGAATCATCCCACAAGGAGCTAAAAAACATCAACAAGACTGCAGCAGATGCAAAAGATACCACAATGGGTGCTGTAAGCAATATTTCTACAGTTCACTTTGATGCCTTTGATGGCCAAACTAGGGAACTTTCCTTTTGCTTATGCATGCTAGATAATTTTCATAATGGAATTATCCTAACAAGCCTTTATGGAGAAAACTCTTCAAACGTCTATTTAAAGGAAATTGTAAGCGGCAAGGCCAAGGAAGAATTATCCGAAGCTGAAGAAAAAGCTTTAAAAAAGGCTAAAAGATAAAAAATAACTAGCAATTTCATATATTTTACAATATAATATTAGTAATAATATTAAGTAGTAAAAATTAGGAGGACTTAATGGGACAAACAGGTATTTTAAATCAAGCAATCGAAGCTATCAAAGGGAAAAACCTTACCATAGTCTTACCAGAAGGTAAAGACGAGAGAGTTTTGGAAGCTGCAATCAGACACCAAGAAGAGGGTTTATTACAACCAATCGTTTTAGGTGACCAAGGAGAAATCCAAAAAACAGCTGATAAACTAGGTAAGAGCATATCTAATATAAAGATATTAAACCCAGAAACCTTTGAAAAATTTGATGAATTAGTTGATTCTTTTACAGAAATAAGAAAAGGCAAAATCGACAGAGAAGAAGCAGAATTTATCCTCAGAAGAGATTTAAACTACTTCGGTGTTATGCTAGTTAAATCTGGTTATGCAGATGGTCTTGTATCAGGTGCAATCCACACAACAGCAGACACAATTAGACCTGCCCTACAAATTATTAGAACAAAACCTGGTCAAAAGAGAGTATCAGGTGTTATGGTAATGTTAGGACCTAACGGTGAACAATTAGTATTTGCAGATACTGCAGTAAATATAACCCTAGAAGCTGACGAGCTTGCAGAAGTAGCAGTAGAAACAAGCCATACAGCTAAGACCTTTGGTATAGACCCATATGTAGCACTTTTATCATTCTCAACCCTAGGATCAGCTCACCACGACCTAGCTACAAAGGTTGCAAGAGCTACCCAACTTGCTAGAGAAATTGACCCAGAAATAAAAGTAGAAGGAGAAATCCAATTTGACGCTGCTATTGATCCAAAGACAGCAGCCAATAAGGCACCAAATTCAGATGTAGCTGGTAAGTGTAATGTATTTGTTTTCCCAGACCTACAAGCAGGAAATATCGGTTATAAGATAGCACAAAGACTTGGCGGTTATAAAGCCCTAGGACCAATACTCCAAGGACTAAATGCACCAGTTAACGACCTTTCAAGAGGCTGCTCTGCTGAAGATGTATATGAAATAGCTATTATTACAGCTATGCAAGCTGCAGAAGAAAAATAATTAAATAATACTTTTAAGGGGCAATCTTATTAGGTTGTCCCCTTTTTTATAAAAAGAAAGAAAGGTGAGGATTATATTTTTAGAAGAGATTAAAAACACATCCAAGTCCGTAATACCTATAGCCATCCTAGTAGTTATATTAAACTTCTTTGTGGGAGTGGAAAGTAAGCTACTAATCAACTTTTTTATAGGATGTGTGGGTGTAATCTTAGGCCTGGGAGTATTTTTAACAGGAGTAGAGATTTCAATTTCAGAAATTGGATCTATGATGGGAGATTTTATAGCAAGATTTGATAAGATAGCAAGAGTAATTATTTTTGGTATTTTTATTGGCTTTATCATATCAATTGCAGAGCCAGATTTGCTTATACTTGCTAATGAAGTAACAAGTGCTGTGGGAATCCCTGCCCAAATTATTGTTATGATTATATCCTTAGGAGTAGGTCTTATGATTTCCCTAGGATTATTTAGGATTTTTAAGGAAATAAGACTATCAAATATGATGTGGGCAATCTATCTTTTAGTTTTTGTCCTAATGATTTTTACAGATAATGTAGGCCACGCCATTGCCTTTGACGCATCGGGGGCGACGACAGGAGCTATGACTACACCCTTTATAATTGCCCTAGGCCTAGGGGTGGCATCTCTTAAGGGCGAGAGGACTGAAGATGATTCCTTTGGGCTAGTGGGTCTTGCATCTACTGGACCAATCCTTGCGGGCCTACTAATGAGCCTATTTTCAAAAGGAGGAGATGTCCTAATCGAAGAAGCAGCCCATAGGTCGGCCCTATATAGTGGTTTTATTAATTCTACCTTTGCTATAGTGCCTATTGCCCTTGTCTTTTATATAATGAATTTTTTATATTTTAAGGTAGAAAAAGATGAACTTAGGAGAATTAGTATAGGAATGCTTTATACCTATCTTGGCCTTATAGTATTTTTGGCAAGTGTTGAAGGCGGCTTTATGGAGCTTGCAAGAGTCATGGGCGAAGGCCTTGCTGATTCCAAATTCCTTCCTCTAATAGGCTTTGTACTTGGGCTTTTGGTAGTCTTGGCAGAGCCAGCCGTATCTGTTCTTGCCGAGCAGGTAGAGGATGTAACTGGTGGTTCTATACCAAGGAAAAATATCCTAGTAGCCCTATCGATAGGGGTGGCCTTTGCGGTGATGCTTGCCATCTTTAGGATAAGAATCGATGGTTTTGCCCTATGGATGCTAATTGTGCCAGGCTTTCTTTTATCGCTTATCCTATCAAGGAGGGTTGACCAAATCTTTGTGGGTATAGCCTTTGACTCAGGCGGGGTAGCCTCAGGGCCTATGACAGCCACCTTCATCTTGGCCTTTTGCCAGGGAGTTGCTGGAAATATAGCAGATGGATTCGGAGTAATATCCTTTGTAGCCATGATGCCAGTTTTGACTATCATGATAATGGGTAACTTATATAGGAGATAAAATGCAATTTTTAAGAATAGTTCTTCCGAGAGGTAAGGGATCAGGATTTATGAAAATTCTACAAGACCACGGTGCAAGTGCTGTTTCATGTTTTTATGGAGAAGGATCAGCACCAAGCCACATTCTAAATTCCCTAGCCATTGACAAGACCAAGAAGGAAGTAGTGGTTGGTCTAATAGAGGAAGATATAGCAGGTAAGATTATAGAGAAAATTTCAGATAAGCTTAAGTCTGTAAATACAGCCATAGCTTATTCGACAGCTTTAGAGGGAGAGAATAAGATGGAATATGTATGTTTGTATGTCATAGTGGATAGACATATGGGCCAAAAAGCCATCCACATTGCTCAGGATAATGGAGCAAGGGGTGCAACTGTCATCCATGGCAGGGGCGCAGGAGAAGAAATAAAGGGCAGGATATTTTTTAATATGAATATAGAGCCTGAAAAAGACATGGTAGTCATGCTAATCAAAAAAGATCTTGAAGAAAAAATTACACAAGAAATATATAAGCAGATGGATTTGGAAGTACCTGGAAAGGGTATAATATATTCTGTACCAGTAAACCATGTAGCAGGACTAGTGGAACAAAATAAATAAGGAGAAATTATGAAACAACTAGATACATTTGAATTTAGAGAGCATGTAGAAAATGGAAGTGGCCTTTGCCTAGTAGATTTTTCTGCAACTTGGTGTGGCCCATGCAAGATGCAAACACCAATTCTTGAAGAATTGGCAGATGAAGTTGACTATAAAATATATAAGTTAGATGTGGATGAATCTAACGAAATAGCCGCCCAATACAATGTAAATGCTGTACCAAGCCTATTTATATTTAAAGATGGCGTCCTAAAACAAAACCTAGTAGGCTTTCATACCAAAGATGCCATAATAGAGGAAATGAGTAAATTCATATAATGAGATATGACATTGCAATAATAGGCGCAGGTCCTGCAGGACTTAGCGCCGCTTTAAATTCTAAGGTGAGAAACAAGTCGGTAATAATTTTTGGGACTGATTCAAAAAAAGTTACACAGACTAAATCTATCAGAAATTACCTGGGCTTTGGGGAAATAAGCGGCAAGGACTTAAATGATAATTTCAAAAAGTCCCTTGCAGGCTATCCTTTAGAAAGGTCAAATAAGAGGGTCAAAACAGTCTATGCCATGGGCAAGTATTTTGCCCTGGAAATCGAAAATGAAGATACAATGATAGAAGCATCTGCTGTAATAATTGCCACAGGCATAGAGCTTGCAAGAGATTTAGAAAATGAAGAGAAATTTTTTGCAAGGGGTGTCAATTATTGTGCAACCTGTGATGCAGCCCTCTACAGAGGCAAGAAAGTCGTAATCATAGGATACAACCAAGAGTCGATTGAGGATGCAAATTTCACTTCAGAAATAGTTGGAAAAGTTACCTTTGTTAACATGACAAAAAAGGAAGTAAAACTTAATGATTCTATAGAAGTAATTGAAGGAGAAATCCCACTAGGCTTTGAAGGAGAAAATCACGCAGATAAGCTCATCTTTAAGTCAGGTAAGGAAATTGAGGCTGATGGATTTTTTATAATAAAAGACTCATCAAAGCCTGAAAGACTTATTCCATCCATAAAGCTAGATGGAAACCACATCCTTGTAAATAGAGACCTTGAGACAAGTATCAAGGGGCTTTTTGCAGCAGGAGATATCACTGGCAAGCCTTATCAAATAGCCAAGGCTGTGGGTGAAGGCCAGGTGGCAGGGCTTAATGCAGCAAGCTACCTTTCAAGCCTATAATATTCTCCATGATATTAAATGTAAAATATAGACTTTTTATAAAAAAGTAGTTTAATATAGGTAGTGAAAACACTGTAAAAAGAAATGGAGGAGACCGTGGCAACAGAACACATAGATTTTTTTGAATTTAACAATACAATCTTCTCTTTGATTAGAGAGATTTCACATAAAATAGACCTATTATTGACAGAAACAGCAAATAAGCTAGATCTAACACCCCTACAGATTAAGATTATAATCGCCCTATTTTCAAGCGACCAAGACGTATCCATAGGCAGCCTTGGAAAGACCATAGGCGTAACTGGGGGCAATATCTCAAATATTTGCAAAAAATTAGAGAAAAAGGGCTTTGTTGTTAGAAAAAGAAGCGAAGCTGATGAAAGAGTAGTAAACGTTGAGCTAACTGAAGAGGGAATCAAGGCAAGCCATGTGGTTGGTGAATATTTTGATAAAATCAGAAAAGATTTCCCAGATGATATGGTAGATTTAAACCTTGAAACCATAGTCTCAGAGCTTAGAGAATTAGACGTGTTACTTGATAAGTATATATCAAGGAGAAGTATATGAATCAAAAAGGAAAGAAAAATAGACCTTTAATCTACTATTGGATAGGGGCTTTAATAGTATATTTTGTTTTTAGTTTCCTCTTTAATCCGATTGCCAAAAACGACGGAGCCAAGGAAGTAAACTACAGTCAATTTGTATCAATGATCGAAAATGACCAGGTAACAGAAGTAAGCAAGGACAATTTAAAATACACCTTCAAGGCTAAGGTAGATGGCAAAGAAAAAACCTACCAAACAGGTCTTTGGGAAGATACAGACCTAACAGAAAGACTCCTTGCAGCAAAAAAAAGAAATGATAAGTTAGAATTTGGCAAAGACATAGAAACAAGGATGAACCCTTACCTATCAGTCTTTCTCCAAAGTATCCTTCCACTTATCTTTATAATGGTAATCTTCTACTTCGCATCCAGGTCTTTATCAAAGACCATGGGTGGTAGAGGAGGAGCTGATTTCATGAACTTTGGCAAGTCCAATGCCAAGGTCTACATGGAAAATGAAACAGGCAAGACCTTTAAAGATGTGGCAGGCCAGGAAGAGGCCAAAGAAAGCCTAAGTGAAATAGTAGACTTCTTGCACAATCCTAGAAAATACAAGGAAATAGGAGCCAGAGTTCCAAAGGGAGTTCTTTTAGTAGGCCCTCCAGGAACAGGTAAGACTCTCCTTGCCCAAGCGGTAGCAGGCGAGGCCAAGGTACCATTCTTCTCTATATCAGGATCTGAATTTGTAGAGATGTTTGTAGGTATGGGTGCATCCAAGGTAAGAGACTTATTCAAGCAAGCCAAGGAAAAGGCCCCATGTATAGTCTTCATAGACGAGATAGATGCCATAGGTAAAAAGCGTGATGTTTCAGGCTATTCAGGCAATGATGAGCGTGAACAAACCCTAAACCAACTTCTAAACGAAATGGACGGTTTTGATGCGACAGAGGGAGTAGTATTACTTGCTGCAACCAACAGGCCAGAAATCCTAGACCCAGCCCTAAAAAGACCGGGAAGGTTTGATAGGCAAGTCCAAGTAGAACTTCCAGACCTAAAGGGCCGTGAAGACATCCTAAAAGTCCACGCAAAGAAAATTAAAAAAGAAGAAAATATAGACTATGAAGAAATAGCCAAGAGAACTGCCGGTACATCCGGAGCAGACCTTGCAAATATAGTAAATGAAGGTGCCCTAAGAGCTGTAAGAGAAGGCAGAAATAAGCTAAGTCAAGAGGACTTAGAAGAATCAATTGAAACAGTAATAGCAGGAATGCAAAAGAAAAATGCTGTAATTTCAGATGATCAAAAGAAAATCATAGCCTACCATGAAGTGGGCCATGCCCTAGTAGCAGCCATCCAAACCCACAAGACACCAGTCACAAAGATAACCATAGTCCCAAGAACAGGCGGGGCCCTAGGTTACACCATGACAGTCGATAAGGATGAGAAATATATCATGACCAAGCAAGAGTTATTTGATGAAATAGTAACCCTTGCAGGAGGTAGGTCAGCAGAAGAGCTAATCTTTAACACCAAGACAACAGGTGCCTCAAACGATATAGAAAGAGCTACAGCTATAGCCAGAAACATGGTAACAATCTACGGTATGGATGAAGACTTTGACTTCATGCAACTAGAACAAATCCAAGGCCGCTACCTAGGTGGCCAAAGAGCCATGATAGTATCAAATGGTACAGGCAATAAGATAGATGAAAAGGTAGGAAAAATAATAGCAAATGCTCACATGAGAGCTATAGAAATCCTAAAAGATAACATCGACAAACTCCACGAAATCTCAGACTTCCTATTAAAAGAAGAAACCATCACAGGTGAGGAATTCATGGAAATCCTAGAAGGAAAGAAAAATAAAGAAGTAAGCGAAGAAAAAATCGCAGACAACATCGATGTAGATGTCAAAGATTTAGAAGATTCTAAAGAAAATATAAAAGAAGAAAATCCACAAGAAGGCCCAAAAGAGGACGAAAAAGTGGAAGAAGATAAGGAAAATAAGAGATTTATAGACTTATCAGGCGATCAAGAATAAGAAAAACCGGCCAATTGGTCGGTTTTTTGCTTGGGTAAATATATTTATAATGATTTATAATTTTAAAAATTAACAAGGTCTATAGATATCCATAAGTTAATTTCGTTTGTTTAATTGAGATAAGGGAGGAGTTTTTAGTTTTCTTGATCATAATTTTATAGAAAATATTTAATCAAAAGAGAAATATAGACAAGCAAAAAGAGCTGGAATCATCTACCAGCTCTTTTTGCTTGTCTTAATCATCAACCTTAAAAACCAAAGTGTAATTAAGAAAAGCATAGGATGACCATTTTTCATTGGTTACTGGGACTATCTGAACGAGTTCCCAGCCTTCCTTTGCCTTCTCATTGATGATTTCCTTGCACTTTTCAAAGGTGTCTGTCTTTCCTGCCTTAAGGCCGCCCTCTAGAGGGACTTCGATAAATTCGTATCTCATATCTGCCTCCTATTACTTTTATACCCACTTATAGGGATTTTAGGATGTCATAGGCTTCTTTTAGGGAGATATTTTCATCTTTTGCCAAGGTCTTGGCGGATTCATATTCTGGATAGGTGAAAATTTTATCCTTGTAGCTAACTTGCTTTGCAAGGTAGTCCTTGCCCTTATAAGAGATTTTGATAATTTCCCTATCTAAAACTGTCCTGTCTAGGTCAAATTTCCTTAGACCGATGGATGTGGTTTGGGTAAAGATTATATCTTCGATTTTCTCTTCATCGCATGCCTTATAAATTACTGATAATTTATAGGCTGGGCGGTTTTTCTTCATAAAGATTGGAGAAAAGTAGCAATCAAGTGCTACTTCCATGATTTTTTCTAAGGTGTAAGCCAAAAGCTCCCCGCTTTGGTCATCTATATTTGTTTCAAGCAGCCTTACAGTTTTTTTTTATCTATTTCAATTTCCATGACCCTTAGGATGTTGGTTGACTTTTCAAAGTCCTTGTTTCCAGCTCCTAGGCCGATTTTTTTGATTTTAAAGCTTGTTGGGGCCTTTTTATAGAAATATTTGACTATGGCTGCTCCTGTTGGGGTGATGTGCTCGCCTTCTTCTCCTATAAAATTAAGATTTATATCTGAATCAGCTAGGATATTTGCCACAGCTGGTACAGGTATTGGCATTGGTCCGTGGGCGCACATTTGATAGCCACTTCCTTCATAGAGGTCTGAGAAGTAAATATTTTCTACCCCCAGGTCGTCAAGAAGGATTGCTACTCCTACTATATCTATGATTGAATCAACAGCTCCAACTTCGTGGAAGTGGACCTCTGTTTTATCAATACCATGGGCCTTGGCTTCTGCATCTGCTATTATATCGAAGATTCCAAGGGCATTTTTCTTGATATTATCATTGAGGTCTGAGCCTTCTATGATTTTTCTAATATTCTCGATATTTCTATGGACGTGGTCGTGGTGATGGTCGTGTTCATGGTTATGGTGCTGATTGTGGTTATGGTCATGAGTATGGATATGGTCATGATGGTGATGATCGTGGTCATGTTCATGATGATGGTCATGGTCATGATGATCGTGATGGTGACCTTCTAGGATGACATCAAAATTATAGGCATCTATGCCATTTTTCTTAGCCCTTTCAAATACTAGCTCGTAGCCATCAAGATTTAGAGATTTGATGCCTTCGACTAATTTTTCCTTGCTTGCTCCCAAATCTAGGAGGGCTCCTATGGTCATGTCTCCTGCTATGCCTGAATACATTTCAAAATATAGGTCCATTTTAATTTCCTTTCGCTATTAATTTATTTATCTGACAGGCTGCGTAGGCTGCTCCGTAGCCATTGTCTATATTTACAACGCTAACTCCCTCTGCACAAGAATTAATCATGGAAAGAAGGGCTGTGATTCCGCCAAGATTTGCCCCATAGCCTACTGAGGTTGGTACAGCTATGATTGGCTTATCCACAAGGCCTGCAAGGACTGTAGCCAGGGCTGCCTCCATGCCGGCTATGGCTATTATGACATTGGCTTTTTTTATTTCTTCTATCTTATCAAGGAGCCTGTGTATGCCTGCAACACCCACATCTGTGTAGGTTTTAACCCTTGCTCCCAAAAATCTTGCGGTAATTTCTGCTTCAAGGAGGACTGGCAAATCGCTTGTACCGGCGCAGACTATGGCAATCTCGCCGATTTTCTCTTCTTCCTTGCTAAAATCTAGGGAGATAATTCTTGCTAGGTCGTTGTAGGTGGCTTCCTTTACCTTGGCCTTAACTAGGTCAAATTGGTCTTTGCTTGCCCTAGTTCCTATTACAGATTCTTTTTTCTTGGCAAAGGCTTCAAAAATCCTTACCAGGCTTTCATCATCTTTTGATGCGCAATAGATGGCTTCAGGAAAGCCCCTGCGAGATTTTCTATCAAAATCTATCTTGCTAGTTTCGCCTACATCTTCATAGCCCTTGTCATTTAGGATTTTAAGAGCCTCTTCATCGCTTATTTTGCCATTTTTTATATCATCAATTAGTTGTTTCTTATCAATCATAGGCTGTACTTATCCTTTTCTTCCTTGGAGAGATTTATATCCATTGAACCAGACCTAAAGCCCTCCATGTCAAGGCAAACATAGGAATAACCCAGGTCTTTTAGCTTTTTAACAACAAGGTCATATTCCTTAAAGAATTTAGGGAAGTCTGCCTTTTCTATTTCAAGCCTTGCAAGGTCATCGTGGTCCCTTATTCTAAATTTCCCATAGCCAAGACTTCTTATAAAGCCTTCTGCCATCTCTAGCCTATCTAGCTTTTCTTTCTTGATTTCTGTCCCATAAGGAAATCTAGTTAAAAGACAAGGAGCTGATGGCTTTTTGGCTACCCTAAGGTCAAGTTCTTCTGCAAGGCGTCTGACATCTGCCTTAGAAAAGCCTGCCTCATTTAGGGGGCTTACAACCCCTAAATCCCTTAGGGCCATAAGGCCTGGCCTATAAACCTTGTGATCGTCTGTATTTGTCCCATCGACAACTGCTCCAAAAGCCAGGTCTTCCTTTAGCTTTATAGCTTCGCTAAAGAGGGTTTTCTTGCAATGATAGCACCTGTCCTTGGCATTGTGGGCGATTTTATCATTGGTGAGTATATCGACTTCTCTTATGACAAGGTCCACACCCATTTCCCTGGCTAGCCTTATGGCATTTTCCTCTTCTTCCTTTGTGGTGGACATGGCCTTAAAAAACATAGCCCTAACATCGTTTTCACTTTCCCTATAAAGGCTTGCAAGCTTCATGATGAGGGCTGAATCAACTCCGCCAGAAAAGGCTAGGATAAATTTATCTTTTAAGAGGTCTTTGATAATTTTTATTAGTTTCTCTTTTTTTTCTATATATTTCATAAGTATCCTTATTAAAAAAATAATTAAGCCATATTTTTGGAAAAAATACAGCTTAATTTATGTAGATAGGTCCACATGGACCTATACATAACAATGTAATCGAGTGTTAACGATAATTGTGATGTATATTCATTGTACTTAAAGCTTAGCAAAATGCAATTAACTTGATTAAGTCTTGATTTTTTTCGGGTATAATAATTTTAGTTAAGATTGAAATATAAAGGAGTTTTTATGAAAAATAATGCAAAAAGATGGATAGCAGTAGGGCTTGCAGTCCTCATCCTAGTTGCTTCCATGCTTATGAAAGACACTAGCGAGCAAAAAGAGGCTAAGGGCCTATCATACCTTAAAGATTTGGGCAAGTCTCAACTATTTGACCAAGAAGTTATCCAAGGAACAAATCCTAGCCAAAAGATTAGAAAAATTTCTCTAGAAGGGGTAATCCAAGGTGATGACAACAGCCAATTTGTAATCGACCAGCTTAAGGAAGCAGCAGATGACCCAACTACAAAGGGTGTTATCCTTGCTGTAAATTCACCAGGTGGTTCTGTTTATGTTTCAGAAAAAATTGCCAAGGAAATTAAAAAACTTAAAGAGATGAAAATCCCAGTTTATTCTGTAATGGAAGAGATGGCAGCATCTGGAGGTTATTATATATCTGCCCCTACAGATAGAATTTATGCTTCAAACGAGACCCTTACAGGATCAATCGGGGTAATAATGGGTGGACGTTCCTTCCAAGGACTTTTTGAAAAATATGGAATCAAGGAGCAAAACGTGGTTTCTGGCAAGATGAAGGACACAGGTACCATGGGAAGAGATTTAAATGATGAAGAAAAAGCCTACCTCCAAGGTCTCGTAGATTCAGCCTTTGGCCGTTTTGTAAAAATTGTCTCTGAAGGAAGGAAAATGAGTGAAGCCGATGTTAGAAAGCTTGCCGATGGTAGGGTTTATGACGGAGCCCAAGCTATAAAAAATGGCCTAGTGGATAAGATTGGCGATATTGACATGGCAATAGAAGATATGATTAAGGAAAATAAGCTAGATGACCCACAAGTAGTGGAAAGCTCATTTGCAAATCTTTCTTTCAGACAACTTTTCCAAAAGGTGGAAGACCTTAAGAAATCATCTTCTGATCTTGCCATTTTAAAGGAACTAATGGAAGAAAATAGGCAGGCTCCTATGTATATTTACGGGGGAGTCTATGGAAAATAATAAGATTTATAAGGAAAGAGATTTTGCTTACGCTTACTCATCCTTTGGTATAAGGCTACTTGCCTATATCATAGATATGATGATCGTATCTGCTCTTTTTACCATAATTAAATTTTTTATCCCTCTTGGAGAAGATGCAAAATTTATGGGTATAGGTATTTATGCATGCCTTAATACAATCATAAGCCTGGCCTATTTTACAATCACATCCCTAATCACTAGAGGTCAATCCCTAGGCAAGATGATAACTGGTCTTAGGGTGGTATCCTTAGATGGCTTTGACCTATCAAATAGCCAAATCCTAATAAGGGAAATTGCAGGAAGATATGTCCAAAACAAATTAATTTTCCTATATGCCCTAGCCCTTTTTACACCTAAAAAGCAAACTTTAATCGACCTTTTCACAGACACAGCTGTCGTAAGGGAAGATGCCTATAGGGATTTGTATGCAAAAGAAATTTAGCTAAATTGACTTTTTAGGAAATTTATTATTAAAAATCGATGAAAATTTTAAAAGAAAGCACGAAGATAAGCTTTGAAGGCCTTTGTGCTTTTTTTATCTATATTTCGCACTAGCCACCATATAAGGTATGATAAGTATAGATTTTGAGAAAATACCACTACATCTAGTAGTTAGTTTGGAGATATAATGAAGATAATTAAAAGAGACGGATCAAAGGTTGATTTCGAGATAGAAAAAATAAAAAGAGCCATATCAAAGGCATTTATCTCGGTAGATTCATCCATAAGCGATGAGAAATTAGACAGCATAGCTCAAAAAATAAGGGATACCATCAAGAAGAAATTCCCAAAAGACCACACAGTAACAGTAGAAGAAGTCCAAGACCTGGTAGAGCTTGGCCTTATTGATGAAAACTACTACAGAGAGGTAAAATCTTTTATCCTCTACCGTGCCAAGCACAATATGGATAGAAAGGTAATCTACGATTTTAAGGAATATATAGATGATAAGGACCTTATGGAAATAATTGCCAAGGTTCAAAGAGAATTTGACAGTCAAAGATATCCAATAGAAAGCCTATATTTCAAATTTGAATCATTCACCAAACCAGACATGAATGAAAAACAAATCCTAGAGGCTATTATAAGGGCTGCAAGCGAATTAACAAGCAAGGAAGCTCCAGATTGGGAAATAATCGCAGCCAGATTTTTAGCCTACAAGATGAATCTAGAAATCAAGGAATATGAAGAAAGATATGAGCTTTATGATTTTAAATCCAAAATAAAATTCCTTACAGAAAAGGGTCTTTATGGGTCATACATGCTTGAAAATTACACATCTGATCAGATAGATGAATTAGAAGCCTACCTAGATTATAAAAGGGATGACATCTTTACCTACTCAGGCCTAGACCTAGTAAGGAAGAGATACCTAATAAGAAGCCATGACGGCCACCTCATTGAAAATATCCAGGAAATGTTCATGGGCATTGCCATGCACCTAGCCATTCCAGAAAAGGATAAGATTGGCTTTGCCAAAAGACTCTACGATATATTGTCAAGCCTAAAGGCAACCATGGCCACACCTACCATGACCAACGCTAGAAAGCCATTTAATCAGCTTTCATCATGCTTTATAGAAACAGTTCCAGATACACTTAAGGGCATTTACAGGTCCATAACTAACTTTGCCGAGGTTTCCAAACACGGAGGCGGCATGGGCATGTATTTTGGAAAAGTAAGGGCTTCTGGCTCAGATATAAGGGGCTTTGAAGGAGTAGCAGGAGGAGTAATCCGCTGGATAAGACTTGCCAATGACACAGCAGTAGCAGTAGACCAACTTGGAGTAAGGCAGGGAGCAGTTGCAGTTTATCTAGATATTTGGCATAAGGACATGCCAGAATTCTTAGGTCTAAGGACAAATAACGGCGATGACAGGATGAAAGCCCACGACGTCTTCCCAGGAGTCTGCGTGCCAGACCTCTTCTGGAGAGAAGTAAGGGATAATATGGAAGGCGATTGGCATATGTTTGACCCACACGAAGTGGAGAAAAAATATGGCAAGGCCATAGAAGACACCTACGGTGAAGAATTTGAAGTCTTTTACCATAAACTTGTAGCAGACAAGGACATATCAAGAAGAATCATGCCAATCAAAGACATGGTAAGACTATTAATTAAATCTTGGTCAGAAACAGGAACTCCATTTATCTTCAATAGAGACCTAGTAAATAAGGCCAATCCAAACAAGCACGCAGGCATGATCTATTCATCAAACCTCTGCACAGAGATTGCCCAAAACATGAGCCCATCAGAAACCATCTCCCAAGAGATAGTCACAGAAAATGGGGAAAAAGTCATAGTAAATAAGACAAGGCCAGGCGACTTTGTAGAATGTAACCTAGCAAGCCTAACACTCGGAAAACTTGACGTAAACAATGACCAAGAGCTTGAAGAAACAGTAAGAACAGTAGTAAGGGCCCTAGACAATGTAATAGACCTAAACTACTATCCAACCCCATATGCTAAGGTAACCAACAAAAAATACAGGGCCATAGGCCTGGGCACAAGTGGCTACCACCACATGCTAGTTAAAAACGACATAAGCTGGTCAGATGAAGAAAGACACGCCGACCTAGCAGACAGGGTCTATGAAGATATAAACTATTATGCCATCAAAGAAAGTGTAGAAATAGCTAAAGAAAAGGGATCCTACCAAGTATTTGAAGGCAGCGATTGGCAAAATGGGGACTACTTCACAGATAGAGATTACACAAGCGAAAGATGGGTAAAACTAGCCAAAGATGTAAGGGAAAATGGTCTAAGAAATGGCTACCTGATGGCAGTAGCCCCAACAGGATCAACATCAATAATCTCAGGCACATCAGCAGGCGTAGACCCAATAATGAGCCGCTACTTCCTAGAAGAAAAAAAGGGAGCTATAGTACCAAGAGTAGCCCCAGGACTTACAACAAAGACCTTCTGGCTCTATGAAAATGCCCACGATATAGACCAAAACATCTCCATGAGAATGGCAGGAGTAAGACAAAGACACATGGACCAAGCCCAATCTGTCAATATCTATATCACAACAGAATACACCATGAGACAAATCCTAAATATCTACCTTACAGCTTGGGAAAGTGGAGTAAAAAGCATCTACTATGTAAGAGGAAAGAGCCTCGAAGTGGAAGAATGTGATACTTGCTCCGCATAGGATTTAAGGAATTTATCCAAGATAAATATATTTTAGGGGATTATACCCTAAGACCTCTTTTTGAGGGGATATGATTTTTTATGGGAGGGCTCCCAAAAGCCCTCTCTTTTTTTATGCAATATAAATTGTTTTTTCTTTTATTTTATAATGAATTATTGTTAATAACTATTATTCTTCGTAACTTAATCTCATTATGAATTATTTCTATATACAACTGAATCTTCGTCTCAAGGGGGAGCCCCAAGGGACCTTCCGCATGGTCCCTCATTGGGCTCCCCCTTGCACCCCCTCCCCGTTACACCCCCAGGCGGCCCCTAAGGCGGGGAGCATGATTAGAAGCTTGCCTTCGGCAAGCCACTCTTTTTAGACAGAACTCCTTGTTTTAGCTATTCTTATCCTTACTGATTTTGACATTCCGATGCCTAAAAATCTCAATCTAGCCCAAATGTTTCTTTTATATGCACTCTATATCTTAGTAATTACAGGAATTTAATTTTAACTCGTGCGTCAGGAGATTTTATTAACGGCATCTCCATTTACAAAATCTCCCGACCTTGGGGATATAGTTCTGTATTCTGAGAGAATTATAACGACGAATCAGTTCTAAGGCTCGTTTGCTCTCGCAAACATTGCAATTAGTATGTCTAGAGAAGGTGATCTTAAGATTTACTGAAATAAAATCGTCAATTATTTTAAATCAAGGAAGCGTTAATAAAATTTTGTTGAGCGTAACGAAGTGAAGCGAATCTAAATTTTTAGCTGACGAGATTTGAAATAATAGATTTTGCTCCAGGATGAATTGCAGTCAGGTCTAACAAAGAAGATTGCCAGAGGCAATCTTCAATTTGCCCTCTGCAAGAGTCGCTTGCGGGGTGTAAGTCTCCATGAGCCGACGGGCTTGCCGGGGGTATAAGGGGGAGGGCGATGTGGACCCAATTTGCCTTAGCGGCCGAGAGCGACGAAAGGGTCCTTGGGCCTCCCCTTGGAACGAAGATTCAATAGTAAATATAAATAATTCATAATGAGATTAAGTTACGAAGAGAACAACTTTATAATGCTATTATCTTGGATAGTATAAAAAAGGGTTTTTAGGGGAAAACCCCCTAAAATAATTTATCTTGGTTAAAATAAAAAATAATCTGGTATAATAGTATATAAGCAACAATAACAAATCTTGGATTTTAAAAGGAGTATTTTATGAATAGACGTAAGAAAAAGAATTTTGCTAAGGAAAGTGGAAATGTTTTACTAGCTTTATTTGTTGTAAATTTAATTTCATTATTTATATTGAGTAAACTTATCAGAAGTATCAGTTTTGATAAGACATCTGCCCTTTTTATTACAGCAGGAGTTTTGACTATACTTGAAAAGTTTGTAGAGCCAGTACTTAGATTTTTTGCCTTTCCTATCACAATTTTGACTTTTGGCTTATTTTCCCTTGTGATTTCTGCCTTTGTTTTATCTTTGGCATTTAAATTTGTAGGCGGGGCATATATTAATAGTAGCTTTTTTAGTTTGATTTTTGCAAGCATTGTCTTATCAATTGTTTCATCATTTGTAATGAAGTTATTATCTTAAGGAGGTTATAATGGAAGAAAGTAAAAAGAAAGAAGTTGAAAAGCGTGGTATTTTCAATGAAGATGGGGATATAGACCTAGCTAAGAGAAAGATTATCCAAGGTAATACCACAAATCTTAATGATTTTAACAACCTAAAATATACCTGGACAAGCGATTGGTATAGGCAGGCTATGAATAACTTTTGGATACCTGAGGAGATTAACTTAAACCAGGATATCAAGGATTATAGGAAGCTTGATCAATATGAGAAGAGGGCTTTTGATAGGATTTTATCCTTTCTAACCTACCTTGATTCGATCCAAACAGCCAATTTGCCAAACCTACAAACCTATGTTACAGCAAATGAGATTAACCTTTGTTTGTCAATTCAGACCTACCAAGAGTCAATCCACTCCCAATCTTATTCTTATATCCTAGATACAATTTGTTCTCCAGAAGAAAGAACTAGGATTTTATACCTTTGGAAGGAAGATGACCACTTGCTTCGTCGTAATGAGTTTATTGGTGACCAATACAATGAATTCTTGCAAAAAGATAATGAATTCCAATTTGTAAAGGCCCTAATAGCAAATTATATCTTAGAAGGAATCTACTTCTATTCAGGCTTTTCCTTCTTCTACAACCTAGGTAGAAATGGCAAGATGCCAGGAACTGTTCAAGAGATTAGATATATAAATAGGGACGAAAATACCCACCTATGGCTCTTTAGATCCCTTATAAATGACCTTAAGAAGGAAAGACCTGACCTCTTTACAGATGAGGCGGTAGAAATCTACAGGGACATGCTTAAAGAAGGTGTTAGACAAGAAATCGAATGGGGCAAATATGCCATAGGCGATAATATAGCAGGCCTTTCTACAAAGATGATTGAAGATTACATCAAATACCTAGGCAATCTCCGTGCTCTAGGCCTTGGTTTTGAGCCACTTTTTGAAGGCTACAAGGAAATTCCACAAGCAATGAAATGGGTAGATGAAATCTCAGATCCAAACGCAGTAAAAACCGACTTCTTCGAAGCCAAGGTAACAGCTTATTCTAAATCATCAATAATTGAAGATGACCTATAAAATAAAAAGAGAAAGTTGCTTTTTTAGCGCTTTCTCTTTTTTAAACTATTTAATTGAGTTTTTAATAGACTCAGCCATGGATTTGACTAGGGATTCGTTAGCAAGGGGGCCAGCTACTATTAGGCTTATATAGGAGTCATTTGTTTTTATTAGGTATTTTTTGCCTGTGAGGGTGTCATTTTGTAGGTAGATTCTGACATCTCCTTCTAGGATGCCTTTGCTTTTATCTAGTTTTCCCATATTTACGATTTGGGCTGGGTAGAGTATTTGGCCTGAGTTTTGGCTATAAGCTTCGTAGATATCGCTACTTTCTTTATCTTCTTTTATTATTATCTCGGCTATGACTTCGTTGTGGTCCTTGGCTATGAATGATTTAAGGTCATCATCATCTTGGTGGAGGTAGAAGTTTTCTGGGATTTTTATTTTTTGCTTATCTATTAGGACTTCTTTTGTGGCAAAGACTGATAGGGCCTCCTTGTGGTCTTTGAAGGATTTATTTATTTCAAAAGGGTCATCTGACATGTTATAGGCTGTCATTAGGATATCTGCCATGATGGCTGCGGATGCGTTTGACTTGCTGGTATCTTCTCTGATTACAAAGTAGACTAGACTGCTGTCTCCTTTTATAAAAAAGTGACTTGAACTCTTGTTGCCATCTTTGCTTATAAAATAGGCGCTATCAAGGTTGGTCATGATGTTTTTTATAGGCATAGAACTTATTTTTTGACTTAATTTTTTTTCTTTTATTATTTTGCTAGATAAGTCTATCAGGTCGGAGTCATAAAAGTCACTTAAATCCTCAAAAGATATGACTATGTCGTAGGCAGGGTTTGTTGGAAAATCTATATAGTATATATTATCGTTTTTGAAGATTTGGCCCTTTTCCGGTATCCTAAAGAAAAGGTCTCCTAGTCTTACTTCCTTGTTATAATCAAGATTGGCTAGGTCTTTTTTATCATAGGAGCTTTTACCTTTGATATTTGACGGATAATCTATTATTCTTGTCCTTGTGTAAAGACTTTCATCATAGGTGTAAGATTTTATTTTTGAAAGTGGATAGGCTTCTAAATTTGGGGCCTCTTTGCTTTTGCAAGCTACTAATAGGATTGCAAAAATGAGGGCGATTAGGGTTTTTTTCATAAAATTTCCTTTTTATTTACAATATTACGATTATTTTGTCTAGATTATACCCGTTTTGGGTAAAAATATGATATAATTTAAGTATAAATAGGGGGTGAAATATGACTGATGATATTCTAAGTCAAGTTAAGCTTGCAGAAGAAACTGCGGCAAAAGAGCTTGACGCTGCCAAAGATCAGGCTAGAGTTCTCATCGAAGAGGCAAAAAACCAAGCAAATCTTGCCTATAAAGATGAGATTGCTAAGGCTAAGAAAAAGGCTGAAGAGATTCTAGCTGATGCTAAAAAAGAGGCAGAAAAAAAGAGAGAACCAGTGATAGCAAAAGCAAGAGATGAGTCAAAAAAAATCTTGGATGTAGATAAGGCCAAGGTTGAAGCGACTATCAATACTCTTGTAGAAAGGATAGTAAATAATGGCAATAGTTAAGATGAATAAGTTTAGCTTACTTGCCTTTGAGGAAAAAAGGAGCTTATTACTTGATATTCTTCAAAATTTTAACTATGTGCATTTTAACGATCTAAAGGTAAAAGAAGACGAGACTTATCTAAAGGAGCTTACAAATTCTACTAAGATTCAAGCCTTGGATGAAAAGCTTGATAAATTGGCCTTTGCCATTGAAACAAGCTTAAAATATTCTTCTAAAGAAGAAGATAAGGATTTCAAAAGGCTAGATATTGATGAGGTCTATAAGGACTCTAAGAATTTTGATTTCAATCTCATTTATGATAAGCTTATAAAATTAGTTAAAGAAAGAGAAGGGCTGGTTGATAAAAACCAAGCCATAGAGCAGAAAATAGGAGACCTTAATCCATGGAAGGATATAGATGTCGATATTAGAAGTCTGTACGATTCTAAGAGAGTCTATGTGGAAACAGGTACTATTTCTAGCCAGTTTTACGATGGCCTAAAGAAGAGCCTAGTCGATAAAAGCTTTAATGAATCCCTAATCTATAGGTATTCGGAAGTGGATAAGACTAGCTTTATTGTTGCTATCGCTTCTCTTGATGAGGAAGAAAGATTTAAAGAACTTTTAAGAGAGTACGGATTTTCAAGAATAAGTATTAAGGCAGATGCTTCTGTAAGTCAGAGCCTAAGTGCCCTTAAGAAAGAAGAAGCTAATCTTAAGACAGAAATTAAGAAAATTGAGGCTGAAATAGGAGATTTTGATAAATATTTAGAAGATTTCTACCTATATCAATCATATCTTGTCAATGAAAAGAGCAAGGAAGAAGCTACAGAAAACTTCCTTAAGACTTCGCAAATGGATGTTATCGAAGGATACATACCTGAGTCCATGACTGACAGGTTTAAAGCCGACATAGAAAAATCCTTAGATAAAGAATATATCCTAGATATAAAAGAAGCCAGTAAGGATGATCCAGATGTACCTATTATCCTTGAAAATAACGCAATAGTTGAACCTTACGAATCTGTTGTTGAAACCTATGCCCTACCTAAATATAACGAATTTGACCCATCCTTGCTTGTGGCCATTTTCTATACTATATTTACAGGCTTTATGATTGGAGACTTAGGTTATGGAGCTCTTGGTGTGATTGCAACCCTTGTAATCCTTAAGACAAAAGACTTACCAAAATCAACAGAGAAGATGATTAAACTATTTTTAGGCATTTCCCTATCAGCCTGCTGTTTTGGTATATTATTTGGATCGGTTTTTGGTGGAATCATCGATGTGCCATTTGGCTGGATTGATACCCAGACTGATATCAATACCCTAATAGTAATGAGTCTTGTGATAGGTGGTATTGCCTTATTTACAGCCCTAGGCATGAAAGCCTATATGTATATTAGGGATGGCAAGGTCCTTGATGCTGTTTATGATGTAGTATTTTGGTATATGGCTCTAGCAGGACCTATTGCTTACGCTTTAACTAAAAATAAGATTGGCTTATATGTAATGGGAGTCGGTATGATTGGTATTGTCCTATTTGCAGGACGTGATGCTAAATCAATCGGCGGCAGGATTGGTTCAGGTGTCTATGAATTATACGGCATAAGCTCTTGGGTAGGAGATATAGTTTCTTTCCTTAGACTAATGGCCCTTGTTCTATCAGGCGGCTTTGTAGCTTATGCGGTAAATGTAATTGTTAAGATGTTATTTGGGGCAGGTATTGGCGGAATTATAGGCGGAATCCTAGTCTTTGTACTATTCCAACTATTTAATATGTTCCTATCCTACTTGTCAGCCTACGTTCACTCACTAAGACTTATCTATGTAGAGATGTTTGGTAAGTTTTATGAAGGCGGCGGCGTAAAATTTAAAGAAATGTTAGAAGATACTAAAAAAATATTAATTAATAGAGGAGAAAGAAAATGACAGAATTTTTAATTCAAAATGGCGGACTAGTTTTTGGTGCCCTAGCAATGGCAATAGCAACCCTTATTTCAGGTATGGGAAGTGCTAAGGGAACAGGTATGGCAGGTGAGGCTGCAGCAGCTCTTACAGTAGAACAACCAGAAAAGTTTGGTAAGGTACTAATCCTTCAACTTCTACCAGGTACCCAAGGTCTTTACGGCTTTGCTATAGCATTCTTTATCATGCTAAGACTTGATGCAAATATCGACTTTGCAAAGGGCCTATACCTACTAATGGCAGCTCTTCCAGTAGCAATAGTTGGATATTTTTCAGCTGTAAAACAAGCTAAGGTAGCTATAGCTGGTATCAATATCCTAGCTAAAAACGAACCTGAATTTACAAAAGGTATGATTTATTCAGTAATGGTTGAGCTTTACGCTATCCTAGGATTTGTTATCTCTCTACTACTAGTTCTAAGAGCCTAATATTAGGGTAAGATTATGACTAATCTTGATTTAATATTAGATTCAATAAGGAAAAAAGGCGAAGAGGAAAAAAATCAGATATTAAAGGCCGCAGAAGGCGAGGCTAAAGAAATTAGAGAAAAATCTGAAGCTGAAGTAAAGGGCCAAGTAGACAAGATTATAGATGCAGCCAAAAAAGAAGCTAAGCAAATTTTGGCTAATGAAGAGCTTTCAGCATCAAGAAATGCCCGTGATATAAAAATCGCAGCTAAAAACGAGCTCATAAACTCTATAATCGAAAGGCTCATGGAAGAGCTCAAAGGCCTAGATAATCATTCTTACAAGAAATTTGTCCTAAATAGACTTAAGGACTTCCCAGGCAAGAAGGCAGATATCCTTCTAAGGGATGGAACCTTCTTTGACTCAGAAGACCTAAAAGGACTAAATGTTTCATATGAAACAGTCGATGATGGTTTCATAATTAAAGATGGGGATGTTATCTATGACAATAGCTTTTCATCAATAATCGACTATGACAAGGATGAGATCAAGAAAATAATATCTGGTATTTTTGAAGAAAGGTAATTATGAAAAGAGATGACTTCATAGGAGCTTCTATATCAACTAGAATATATGAAGATGATCTAGTAAAGGATTTTTATAGGCTAAATGAATTAGACTCCCTAAGCGAGATAATGAATGCCCTATCAGATTCATCCTATGGTAGATATATCCAAGAATTAAGAAGGCCAGAAGAATATGAAGAAATCCTAAGCAAGGAACTAGTAAGGGTGTATGACAAAATCGAAGATATAACCCCAGATAAGAATCTGACAGACTATCTAAGAGAAAAGTACAACTTCCATAATTTAAAGGTCCTTGCCAAGGAAATTATCCAAGATGAAGATTATAAGTATTCCCCAATGGGCAATATAGATGTAGACTATCTTAAAAGACAGATTTTAAAGACAGATGAAAAAGACATCTTTGAAGACGAGGAAGATAATATATATCTTAGCTATCTAAAAAGAGCCATAGATGCTTATGAGGATAGGAAAGACCCAGCCATGATAGACATATCCTTAGATAAGTCTTATTATGAAAGGGAGCTTGATATAGCAAATGCCACCGGCATGGATTCACTTATAACTTATACCAAAGAAGCCATTGACCTTATAAATGTCAAAACCCTACTAAGGGTAAGAGACTTAGACCAACTGGGTGATTCCCTAATAGATGGCGGCTTTATAGACAAGGACAGATTTCTTGAAATGTATAAGCTTGATATGACAGGACTTTTGATAAAAATGTCCAATGATAAGATTTATCCATATCTAGCAAAGGCTCTTGACAATGATAAGGGAGAGGTTGAAAATCTCCTAAATCTAGAAAAGGCAATAGATGATCACTTTATGGACTTTGCCAAAAAAGCCAAGGCTGTAACCTATGGTCCAGAAGTCCTACTTGCCTATCTAATCAGCAAGGAGCAAGAAATCAAAAACCTAAGGATAATCTTTATATCTAAGCTAAATGGCCTTTCAAAAGAATTCACAAAAGATAGATTGAGAGAAGCTTATGTATAAAATAGCAGTAATAGGCGATAAGGATTCGATACTAGCCTTTAAGGCCATAGGTATCGAGGTTTTTACAGCCATAGACAAAGACGATGCAAGTAAACTTGTAAAAAAATTAGCAGGGGATAATTATGGAGTAATCTTCATAACAGAAGCCTTTGCCAAAGAAATACAAGAAACAATAGATAAATATAGAGAAGCTCTTACACCAGCCATTATCCTAATCCCATCTAATAAGGGATCTTTAGGAATCGGCCTTGCCGATATCAACCGTTCAGTTGAGAAGGCAGTCGGAGCAAACATTCTAAATTAAAGGAGCTTAATTTGAATATAGGTAAAATTACTAAAGTATCTGGACCACTAATAGAGGCATCAGGCCTATCTGATGCTAATATCTATGACGTGGTAGAGGTATCAAAAGATAAGCTCATCGGCGAAATAATTGAGATGAGGGGAGATGTAGCAAGTATTCAAGTTTATGAAGAGACAACTGGTATAGGACCTGGCGATGAAGTTAGGTCAACAGGTAGGCCTCTATCAGTAGAGCTTGGACCAGGCATGCTTGAAAGAATGTATGATGGTATCCAAAGACCACTAGAAAAACTTGAAGAGCTTGCAGGAAATTTCCTAACAAGAGGGGTAACTTCCCCAGGACTAGACAGGGACAAAGTTTGGGAATTTAAAGCTCTTTTAGAAAAGGGCGCAGAAGTTGAAGCTGGTGATATACTAGGAGAAGTTGAAGAAACTACAGTTATCACCCACAAGATCATGGTACCAAACGGGGTAAAAGGAAGATTAAAAGAGATTAAATCTGGAGAATTTAAGGTAGCTGACACCATAGCTGTTGTAGAAACAGAAGATGGGGACAAAGAGCTAAATATGATTCAATATTGGCCAGTAAGAAAGGCTCGTCCTATCAAAAGAAAGATAGACCCAAATGAGCCACTTATCACAGGTCAAAGGGTAATAGATACCTTCTTCCCAGTAGCCAAGGGCGGTACAGCTGCAATCCCAGGACCATTTGGTTCAGGAAAAACAGTAGTCCAACACCAGATAGCAAAATATGCAGATGCTGACATAGTAATCTATGTAGGTTGTGGTGAACGTGGAAACGAGATGACAGACGTACTTAACGAATTCCCAGAGCTAATCGATCCAAAAACTGGCGAATCAATCATGAAACGTACAGTTCTTATAGCAAATACATCAAACATGCCAGTAGCAGCCAGAGAGGCTTCAATCTATACAGGTATAACCCTTGCTGAATATTTCAGAGATATGGGCTATAACGTAGCTATGATGGCAGACTCTACAAGCCGTTGGGCAGAGGCCCTTCGTGAGATGAGTGGTCGTCTAGAAGAGATGCCTGGTGATGAAGGTTATCCAGCTTATCTAGCAAGTAGGGTTGCAGAATTTTATGAAAGAGCTGGTAAGGTAGAAGTTTTAGGAAATAGAGATGATATAGGTACACTTTCAGTAATAGGAGCCGTATCTCCTCCAGGTGGAGACTTGTCAGAACCAGTAACCCAAGCTACCCTACGTATAGTAAAGGTATTCTGGGGACTAGATTATGACTTATCCTACCAAAGACACTTCCCAGCTATCAACTGGTTATCATCATATTCACTCTACCAAGACAAGATGGACCAATTTATAGATAAGGCAGTTGACCAAGATTTCTCAACTCATAGAAAACGTGCAATGAGCCTACTCCAACAAGAATCTGGCCTTTTAGAGGTTGTAAGACTTGTAGGTCGTGATGCCCTATCAGATGATGATAAGCTTAAGCTAAATGTAACCAAATCTATAAGAGAAGACTACTTGCAACAAAACGCCTTCCATGATATAGATACCTACTGTTCACTAAATAAACAGAATAAGATGCTTGGAATAATACTCTATAACTACGATAAGTCCCTAGAGGCTCTTGGAGCAGGAGTAGAGTTAAAAGATATAGAAAATCTAGATGTAGTAGAATCAATCACCAGACTAAAACTAGTAAGTGAAGATGACAAGGCTAGATTTGACCAAATTAAAGAAGAAATAGACAAACAAATCGGCGAACTAATTAAGAGGGAGGCAAAAGATGCTTAAGGAATATAAAACCGTAACAGAAGTAGTTGGCCCTCTTATGCTCGTAGAAGGAGTAGAGGGAGTCGATAACGAAGAGCTTGTTGATATCAAGCTTCAAAATGGCGAACACCGCAGAGGTAGGGTAATAGAAATCGAAAAAGACCGTGCCATGGTTCAGCTATTTGAAGGATCAACAGGTATCAACCTAAAATCAACCTCAGTAAGATTTTTGGGAAGGCCACTAGAGCTTGCAGTAAGCGAGGACATGATTGGTCGTGCCTTCAATGGTCTAGGTGAAGCCATAGATGATGGTCCAGAAATTATCCCTGAAGAAAAAAGAGACGTAAATGGTACAGCCATCAACCCTGTATCAAGGGACTATCCATCAGAATTTATCCAAACAGGTATATCAACAATCGACGGCCTAAACACCCTAGTTCGTGGCCAAAAGCTACCAATATTTTCTGGAAACGGTCTGCCACACAACCAAGTAGCAGCCCAAATTGCCAGACAAGCAAGGGTACTAGGAGATGACGAAGGCTTTGCCGTAGTCTTTGCAGCCATAGGTATCACCTTTGAAGAAGCACAATTTTTCATGGATGACTTCAAAAAGACAGGGGCAATCGACCGTTCAGTACTATTTATGAACCTAGCAGATGACCCAGCCATAGAGCGTCTATCAACACCAAAAATGGCTCTAACCTGCGCTGAATACCTAGCCTTCGAAAAGGATATGCAAGTATTAGTAATCATGACAGACATGACAAACTACGCAGAAGCCCTTCGTGAAGTATCAGCAGCTAGAAAAGAAGTACCAGGTCGTCGTGGTTACCCAGGTTACCTATATACAGACCTTTCAACAATATATGAAAGAGCTGGAAAACTTCGTGGCAAACCAGGAACAATTACACAAATTCCAATCCTATCCATGCCAGAAGATGATATAACCCACCCAATCCCAGACCTAACAGGCTACATCACAGAAGGACAAATCATCCTAGATAGGAGCCTATATAACCAAGGAGCCCAACCACCAGTATCAATCCTACCATCCCTATCAAGACTTAAAGATAAGGGTATAGGCAAGGGCAAAACTAGAGAAGACCACGCAGATACCATGAACCAAATCTATGCAGCCTACGCCTCAGGTGTAGATGCCCGTGAGCTTCAAAAAATCCTAGGTGACTCAGCCCTATCAGATGCAGACCTTGCCTTTGCAGAATTTGCCAAGGCCTTTGAGGAAAAATACATCAATCAAGGTTACTACACAAATAGGACCATAGAAGAAACCCTAAACTTGGGTTGGGAACTCTTAAAAATAATACCAAAATCAGAACTTAAGAGAATTGATGATGCCCTTATTGAAAAATACATGGATTAGGAGCATAAAATGGCAAGACTAAAAGTAACTCCAACAAGGATGAACCTAAACACCCTTAAGGATAGGCTTGCCACTGCCAAAAGAGGCTACAAGCTATTAAAAGATAAGCAAGATGAGCTAATGAGACAATTCCTAGAATTAATCAGGAAAAACAAGACCCTAAGAGAAGAAGTCGAAAAAGAATTATCAGATTCCTTCGCCTCCTTCCTTATGGCCTCAGCCTTCATGAGCCCAGAAGTCCTCGAAGAAGCAGTAAGCTTTCCAACACAAAAGGTAGGCATTGACATAAAAACAGCCAATGTCATGAGTGTTAGGATTCCTAAGATGGAGTTTAAAGTAGAAAAAAACGAAAACGCAAGCGATTTGCCATATGGTTATGCTACAACAAGTGCAGGCCTAGATGAGGCCCTACTTAAGCTAAACCATGTCACAGACAGACTTCTAAGCCTAGCCGAGCTAGAAAAGACAACCCAGCTAATGGCTGACGAAATAGAATCAACCAGAAGAAGGGTAAACGCCCTAGAATATAGGACAATCCCAGACTTAGAAGAAACAATTAAATATATAAGAAGCAAACTAGAAGAAAACGAAAGAGCAACCATCTCTCGTTTGATGAAGGTAAAAGATATAATTTCAGAAGAAAGATAAGAAACTCCCCAGACGGGGAGTTTTAAATTTGTTTAAAATTTAAATGATTTTTAGCAAATTCCTTTATAATAAATTTTTAGTCAGTATAATATAAATCGTGACGCAAAATTTATGAGAGGAAAGAAATGAAAAAGAACAAATTATCAATAGTATTCCTAAGCTTAGTTGGGATATTATCAATATATATAGCAAATACACATCCAGAAACTTTCGCAAGTATCTGGGCCCTCATGCCACCTATCGTGGCAATCCTTATGGCCCTAATCACCAAGGAAGTCTATTCTTCCTTGTTTATAGGCCTTGTAATCGGGGCAATTCTTGCAAGTGGTGGTTCGATTGGAAAATTTTTAGACAATGTAATAGTAGAAGGCTTTATCAAGGCCATACAGGATAATGGGGGAATCTTTATCTTCCTTATTTCATTAGGAGTCATGGTAAGTCTTATAAATGAATCAGGAGGGTCTAAGGCCTTTGGTAAGTGGGCTCATTCTAAGATTAAATCTAGGAAACAAGCCCAAATCTCGACCTATTTCCTATCAGCCATGCTCTTTATAGATGATTATTTTAATTGCCTAACCACAGGCTCAGTCATGCAGCCAATCACAGATTCCTATAAGATTTCAAGGGCCAAGCTTGCCTATATAATAGATGCAACAGCAGCCCCAATCTGCATGATAGCACCTATTTCATCTTGGGCAGCGGCTGTATCAGGTTATGCAGAAGGAACAGGTCTTTCTGGTATAGAGATGTTTATAAGGGCCATTCCCTTTAATTTCTATTCGCTCTTAACCCTAGTCTTTGTTGCTACAATAATCCTTACAGACAATGACTACGGCCCAATGAAAGAATTTGAACAAAGGGCAAAAGAAAGCGGAGAGCTTGGGATAAATAGCAAAAAGCAAATAGAAACTAGTGATGATGGGATAGAAGGCAGGGTTAGAGATCTGGTCTTCCCAATTATAATCCTAATCATATCCTGCATCAGTAGCCTAATCTATGTGGGTGGATTTTTTGATAAGGCAAGTCCATATTATTTGGACTTTGTAAATGCCTTTGCCAATACAGATTCCCAGGTAGCCCTAGCAACAGGATCAGTCATTGCCCTAATAATTTCTATGGCATTTTTAAATGTCAGTGGTAGGATTAGCTTTGAAAGGTCTATGGAACTCCTTCCAGAGGGCTTTTCATCTATGACCTCAGCCATCCTTATTTTAAGCCTTGCCACCAGCCTTAAAAATATTTCTAATGACCTTCTAGGCTCTGCAGCCTTTGTTGGAAATATCATGACAAATGTGGCAGGAAGTTTAAATAATTTCTTGCCTGCGGTTATCTTTGTTGTAGCCATAGCCCTAGCCTTTGCCACAGGCACAAGTTGGGGGACCTTTGGTATCCTTATACCAATAGTCGCATCTATGTTTGACCCAACAAATCCCCTATTTTTCATAGGCATATCAGCCTGCCTATCTGGGGCAGTGTGCGGAGACCACATCTCTCCAATATCAGATACAACCATCATGTCATCAGCAGGGGCAGGAGCCAACCATATCGACCATGTCAAAACCCAACTTCCCTATGGCCTTACAGTAGCGTCCATAGCCTTTATATCCTATATAATAGCGGGCTTTAGCAAAAGTGCCATAATCTCCCTTGCCTTTGGGATAATAGTTATAATGTTCATCATGTATGTAATAAAAAAGTTAAAGCAAGCCTAGGCTTGCTTTTTTAGTGGGCGAAACTTTGACAGCTAAGGCCTAAATCCATATAGTCATAGAGATTAAGGAGAGAAAATGGATTATATTTATAAATTTGATACCGATAACGGTTTTGAAAAAACCAACATAGATAGTTTTTATGATGTAATAGAAGATGAAGATTTTTACCTTATGTATCTGGGAAAGGATTCCTTTATAGATTTTGCCAAGACCTATGATATAGATACAGCAATCATTGACCTGCTTTTGACAGATTCATCCAAGAAATCCTACATGGCAGTAGAAGATAAGTACACCTTCGCCATCCTTGAGATGCTTGATATAAGAGGCAATTTAGATGCATCTGATCTTATAGGATTTTATATAGAAAATAACAGGCTAATAATAGTAGACCTCTACGACAGAGACCAGTCTTCAGCCAGAGCCTTTAAGAAAATATTGACCAAGAAATTTTCAGCCAGGTCTCCAGGAAGAATCTTAAAACATTTCATAACAGCCCTAATAGAAAATCACAACTCAATCTTTGACCAGATCAAAAATTCAACAGCTTCCATAGAAGACGGGATAAACAAGAACAAAAAGCCCAAAAATTCTATAGAGATGATTTCAGATAATAGGCACAAGGCCCTAAATCTCTACACATCTTACGAAAGACTTCTGGATACCATAGAAGTCCTGGTAGAAAATGAAAACGACATCTTTGATGAAGATGACATCAAACACCTAAAGAGCGTATCCTTTAGGGTAGAAAGGTACTCATCAAACATATCTTATCTTTCAGACTATATAACAAATGTAAAGGACTCCTACGCCTCAAAAATGGACCTAACCATGAACAACACCATGAAAGTCCTAACAGTAGTAACAACAATCTTCACTCCAATAACAATACTCACAGGCTGGTATGGGATGAACTTTGAAAACATGCCAGAACTAAATTGGGAACATGGCTACCTATATGTGATAGTCTTATCATTATTTTCACTTTTAGTTGGGACCTTATTATTTAGACCAGCTATCAAATGTCAAGAGAAAATAATTAATCTTGTAATTTATGGCAC